>CAZSOP010000252.1:0-6526 GCA_964608385.1 uncultured Cytophagia bacterium | reverse complement strand
AGAATATCATATACCTCTAAATCGATCCTCTGAGACAACCATTTTAATTAAATCCGGATGTTCTCAGAGGATCGATTTAGAGGTATATGATATTCTCGGCAGAAATGTTGCCACTCTTTTTTCTGGTATAGTGGAGAAGGGCATTAACAAATTTTTTTTCAAAGCGGAGGAGTTATCCAGCGGGGTATATTTCCTTAAAGTGGACCCTCCCCTGGTCAAGCCCCGAAAAATGATTTTTACAAAGTGATCAGGAGGTTATTATGACGAGGTGAGATTTTCTGGTTTCAGGTATTGCCGTGGGCGTCACCTCGGCCGCAACATCGTCGTTAGGGGCTAAATCCCGGGCGACTATTTGCTGTCACATAATTATGACGTGATCTATTATTTCTATCTCTTTTTACTGCCAAAATTATATTCATCGACGATAGGGGATATTTACTCCACTTTAGCAATCCGCATATTCTATATGCAGCCAGCTGCCTTTTCTTTTTATGCAAACATATATTTATTAGTTCTTTAACGCCATCAATCGGCCGGTCGGATTCCGCGGTTGACTACCCTCAGTCTCGTTTCAAACTTTTATCAGGGAATGCTTTCTTTTGGAATAATTATTGCAAATCAGAAATACATCCGTATTGATGTTTTTATTTTAATAATGGTTAAGCGGTTATAGCAAAAGCCCGTCACAAACCGTGATGATAACAAATCGGTGCGGTTGTGCTATTTATCGATAGCATAATTGATGCTGGCAAAGGTTAAGAAATAGAATGAGTGTATTACCGATTTTGGAAAAAGTGGACAAGTCTTTTGACTCGAAGGTGATAGCGAAAGAAAGAGAGATGCGGGTAAATCGTTTTTTTCTTTTTATCATTGACTTTTTGCTCTTTTTGTTCTCTTTTTTTTTAACCAATGTTCTCGCGCACAGAGAGATAGCTGTCATCCTGGATTCCTTACACCGTGATCTATTCATATTGACAAGCGTAGTATGGTTTTTGGTTGCTTTGTGCAATGGCCGGTGGAAATTGGAGCGTTATCGCTCTTTAAATGAATTTTTTCATTTCTATTTGCGCACCATTATATATATGATTCTGTTTACTACCCTAGCTGTAAATATATTAGGTATGAATATTGTTTTACGCCACCATATATGCGGTACCTTTGCTTTGTTATTGCTTTTGGAACTGGCGGTTATACCGTCTTTATATTCAAAATTCAGCTACAAGTGGAAAAAATGCAGCCTTAAAGAGGGTTATATCGGGGATTTGGACATTCCGCTTGTCTGGATAGACATGATTTTTTTGCTCATCTCCTATTTCAGCGTTCATTATTTGCTCTATGACGCCTTTTATAAGGATAGTTTTACTTTTCACATTCTTATCATCTATATCGGAGTTGCTTTTGTTTCAGCTACTTGGACGGATAAATTCAAAAAATGTCGGACGCAAAATATTTATTTCGCTTATCCGCCCTTTTTCAAGTCTGGTATTTTGACGGCGGTCATTTTTGCTCTACTTGTTTTTGGATTTGGTCTTTATCAAAATCGACTCTATTTATTATTTGGTCCGATTCCGCTACTCATGTTGCTGGAGTTGCCCTTTTGTTATTTTTATTCTCGACTTCAGGCAGTGCCCAAAGATTATGATATTGAGGATATCGATAAGGTCAAGCGGCTTTTGCAGCAGGAAAAAATGGAAGCCGGGGTTATTAAGCTGCAGAAATCCGTTCGTGATAAACTTGAACTGCTCTATCTTACTGAACGTCCCGAGCTGTTTTCATTTTTAGATGATGGCATCGATCTCCGCCGTATTGAATCGACTGCCAGCCGCGTTTTTAATACAAACCAAACCTTCAAGATTCAAGCGTTGAAAAACGCTTCCCTACAGCTCTTTATCAATTTGCATCAGGTCAATGACTTTCGTCATTTGAATACTTATTTTCTCAATGTTCACCGCAAACTGACCGCCAGCGGATATTTCGTCGGTTGTAAAAGCCGTATTGATGATTATCATGAACAGATTTATCAAAAATATCCCCCCCTCATGGCCCGTCTTATCTATTCATTTTATGTTTTTTTTAGGCAGGTTTTGCCCGCATTACCCGGAATCAAATGTATTTGCCGGGCAATGCCGCATGGCTGTAATACGGTGATCTCCAAAGCAGAATTATTGGGACGGCTCTCTTTCTGCGGTTTTAAACTTGTAAATGTAACCGAAATCAACGGCCATATTTATTATATCGTCCAAAAGGCCAAGAGTCCTCTATTATACCGGAATCCTTCCCAGGGCCTGTTTATCGAGCTGAAACGGATCGGTTATCAAGGAGAGGTTATCCGCATTAAGAAATTGCGCACCATGTACCCCTATTCCGAATACATTCAGGATATCGTAATTTCCCAGAATAAACTGAACCGAAATGGAAAAATACGGGATGATTTTCGGGTAACGGAATGGGGCAAGATTTTTCGTCGCCTGTGGCTGGATGAATTGCCTCAGCTGATCAATTGTCTGCGCGGTGACCTCAGCCTCGTGGGAGTGCGTGCTCTGAGTGAGCACTATTTTAACCTCTATCCTCAAGATGTTCAAAATCTCCGTATTAAGACCAAACCGGGTCTTATCCCGCCTTATTATGCCGATATGCCGAAGGATTTCGATGCGATTGTAGAGTCCGAACGCATATATCTCGAACGTAAATTGAAAAAACCCTTTACAACCGATGTAATATATTTCTGCAAGGCGATTTATAATATCGTCTACAAAAAGGCAAGATCGGCATAAAAGAACAAATTCATTTTTAAAAGATCGCTTATTTTACAGTTGGATTCTTTGTTTTTTTCAGTTATCTTTTCAAGAGCAGTAGATATCGGATCGTACTTTATGAAAAACAAAAATTCAAATAGGCGTATAATAGTGTTTGTAGCCAATCCATATCGTTATGATGAAATGATTTGTCGTCGCTGTGGCAAGAGTGGTTTATTATTACCGGCTATTTTAATGGGATTGTGGCATAATTTCGGCGGATTGCTCTTCAGCCGAATGAACAGAAAACCGTACATTTCCACATCAATCCGGAGCAGATGGCGGTTATCAGAGAAGATCAAACATTGATCGAGTCCCGGAATATACAACTTTATGTCGGTGGAAAACAACCTGGATTGAACGGAAGCAGAGATGCAGAATCAACTCAACTCTTGAGACAAAAGGTGATCATCAAAGGATCCAAACATCTATAGACGGTTATGAAATACAAATTATATGGAGAACAGGACGGCAAGATGAAACGTTATTACCTTGGTTTTTCAATTTTTTTCCTGTTGATGATCTATATCGGATGTGCACCCACCATTCCCGGGAAATTACCCACCTATGACTATGGTGGAATGGACAAATTTACCCGTAACGTACATAAAAAGGTTGAAAAATTCCTCGGCCAATGTTGGTATCGTCAGTGCCCTGTTGAACTTCCAGGATCGGTGAGAATAGACAGTCTGTATGCCAATGAGGATGAGAAGAAAATTATCGTTTTTTTCAACAAACCCTCATCTTATCCCGCTTATCGGCCTGACAATGTCAAGGCGCTTTACCAACTGTTTCGTTCTGTTTTGGGACGAAGATTTAGAGATTATGATCTTGCAATAAAGTCTCTTGATCATCCGCTGGAAGCACTGATCCCCAATTTTTATCGTTCTCATCCGCAAGAATACGATTATAGCAGGATGCCTTTCCCCGGGCAAGAGAAAGTGCGCTTTATTGAAAACCGGTCCAGACCGTTTTCGATTCAGAGGGGGTTACAAGACAGATATATCGCCTTATGGCACAGTCATGGCTGGTATTATGATCATCAACAAAACCGCTGGCAATGGCAAAGACCGCGTTTATTTCAGACAGTGGAGGACTTGCTACCGATGTCCTTTACCTTGCCCTACTTGATCCCAATGCTGGAAAATGCAGGTGCACGCGTTTTTGTACCGCGGGAACGCGATATTCAAAGCCGGCAATGCGTCGTCGATAATGATGGTTCTTTGCAACCTGAACGCTCTTTTTACCGCGAAACTTCTTTAGATAGCATTCACAGCTGGATTACCGGTCGGGATTCCGGATTCGCGGTGGGGTCTCCTCCTTACCACGCCAATGAAAATCCTTTTACTCAAGGTACCTTTGTTACTGCTTTTTCAGATTCATCTGTTTCCGCCAAAGTTGAGTGGATTCCATTTATTCCCTCTGCAGGTTATTACGCCGTCTATATCAGCTATCACGCTTCCGATTTTAACGTTCCGGATGCATCTTATGTGGTAAATCATTTTGGCGGAAAGACGGAATTTTTTATCGATCAACGCCTCGGCGGTTCGACCTGGCTATATCTCGGAACCTTTAAATTTAAACAGGGTGCCCATTCCGATTCGGGATCGGTCGTATTGACAAACAAAAGCCGACATCCCGATCTGCTCGTCAGTGCGGATGCGGTTCGGTTTGGCGGTGGTATGGGAAACGTGCTCAGAGGAGGAAGAACGAGCAACAGACCGCGGTTTATGGAGGCAGCTCGCTATCATCTGCAATATTCAGGCATGCCGGATACACTTGTATATAATTTGAATGATGATGAAAACGATTATCGCGATGATTATCAAAGTCGCGGAGAATATGTGAATTACCTCGTTGGCGCTCCCGGTGGCCCCAATAAGAACCGGATGGTAAAGGGATTGGGCATTCCAATCGATGTCTCGCTTGCTTTTCATACCGATGCCGGGTTTACACTCGGAGATACTACAATAGGCACCCTCTCTATATACAGCCTTTATGGAGCCGATACCACACAGGTTTTTCCCAATGGAATATCCCGTCTCGCCAACAGGGATTTAGCGGATATTTTACAAACCACTATTGTCGGGGATATCCGTAAAAAATGGAATAAAAATTGGACCAGGCGTTCACTTTTACAGGGGTTATACAGCGAGGCATATCGCCCCAACGTTCCCTCTGTTTTGATCGAGTTATTATCGCATCAGAATTTTGCCGATATGGTATATGCGCTTGATCCGAGGTTCCGTTTTGATGTCGCCAGAGCCATGTACAAAGGATTGGCCCGGTTTATAGCTTTTCAACATCGCCAACCTCTGACGATAGCCCCTCTGCCGGTTACTCATCTCAGAGCGTCGTTTAGTGATGACGACAGCGTACTGGTTGAATGGAAACCCAATGTAGATCCGTTGGAACCCGGTGCTGTTCCCGGCGGTTATATCCTCTACACCAGAACAAATGAATCCGGATTTGATAACGGCAGATATGTCTCACGGCCCTTTGTTAAAGTCAGGATTAAATCGAATATCATTTATAGTTATAAAGTTTGTGCCGTGAATGCCGGAGGGAAGAGTTTTCCCTCTGAGATTATTTCTTTAGGTGTGCATGAGAAGGGTGAACAGGATCCTGTTTTGATTGTAAATGGCTTTGATCGTATCTGTGGAGCTGCAACGATTGATAAGGCCCCGTTCAAGGGTTTTTTCAATATTCATGATGAGGGTGTTGCCGACGGATATGATTTTCTCTTTACCGGCAACCAGGTGAATTTTGATCCGAAATCCCTTTTTCTGAGCAATGATGCGCCCGGATTTGGAGAAAGCTTGTCCGATTATGAGACTCTGGTTGTAGCCGGAAATAGCTTTGATTTTTCGCAAGTACACGGTAAAGCCCTTTTCGCTTGTGGCTACTCTTTTTTATCCTGCAGTGATGAAGCGGTTATGGACTCTCTGGTTATGTTACCGGATTATGACCGGGTGGATTTTATATTTGGAGAGGAAAAGAAAACCTTCGGGCCTGGGGAAAGGGCAGATTCGGCAGATTATACCGTTTTTCCTGCTGCATTGCAGAAACAGGTGAGACAGTATTGTTTACAGGGGGGGCGATTGTTTATCTCCGGAGCTTATGTGGCAACCGATTTAATTTCAGGAAAAACCGAGGATGATTCTGATGTTTGTTTTGCTCGCGAAATTTTGAAAATAGACTGGGATTCAAATTATGGTGCCGGAAGCGGCAACGTCTTTTCAATTGATGGGGCTTTTGATGTTGCGGGTACGATCCGGTTCAACACTGCCCATGATCGGGATCGTTATAAGGTTGAAGCTCCGGATGCAATTACAGCCTGTGATGACGCCCGGGTTATCCTGCGTTATAGCGAGAATGAACGAGGTGCCGGTGTGGCGTTTTCAGGTCCTTATCAGCTTGTCGTGCTTGGATTTCCCTTTGAGAGCATCATTTCCGAGCAAGACCGCCATTTGCTGATGCAGAGGATTATGGCTTTTCTGTCTCAATAACCACTAAACGGATTTGCATTAGGATAAGAGTTTTGCTATATTAAAAAATATTGACTGTAGATAAAAGAGAATAGAGCGATGGCCAAAAAAGCAGAAAAAAAAAGAGATAAAGATCTCGATTATATTCGTGACAGAATGGCTTTTATTCCCTCTGTTGAACCTCAGGAGGTACCCAAAGATGCGGATTTGAACCACTCTTCGCTATATTTTAATCATGAATTG
>CAZSOP010000251.1:0-6540 GCA_964608385.1 uncultured Cytophagia bacterium | reverse complement strand
CTTGGCGTTTTCTCAGCGGTTAAAAAAGTACTCATTATTCGGAAGAACCTGTTTTATAACCATAAGTGGCGAGTTCAAAATGGGTTATGGGATGACTTGGGAGTAAAAGGATGTCTTACAGCGGAAAGAACTGAAATAATTAAAGCATTTACCACTTTGAAAACTATTATAATAAATCAAACAATGAGCCAAAGAGATACCGATACTATTTTAACAGCATTTACCCAAGAATTTGAACGTCGAGCGGCACAAAAAAGAAAAGGTCGAGCAGGCGGTAGCTTGGAAGATGTAACTTCTTTTCTTTTGAAATACTTTAACATTCCATCATCCGATGCACCCGAACATTTCCAAGCCGACATAGAAGTTGATAAATGGATAAAAACATTTGACAAGTGGTTTATAGGTATTTCGTGTAAACGTACTATCAGGGAACGCTGGAAACAAGTAAGCAGCGCGGATCACTCATTATTAAGCCAACATAAAATTAAACATATTTTTCATGTGGTTACATTTGACGAGGATTTATCAGACGAAAAAATTACATTATTAGGTAGACAAAGACATATATTTTATTTACCAGATAACAGCCGTATCTTGGTGAATGCGCAAAAACATGTTGGTCTCAAGGACTATGTCCGACCAATTTCAGATTTAATTAAAGACTTGAAGAAAGAGTTAAAATAATTATTTAAAACCGAAAGAGTTTTATTTAACCACCTCTATCTTATCAAATAAAAACGTTTGCAGCTGATCGATCTTGACCCGTTCCTGTTGCATCGAGTCTCGATCGCGAATGGTGACGGTTTCATTTTCCAGGGTTTCCGTGTCAACCGTTATGCAGAACGGTGTTCCCACCTCGTCCTGACGCCGGTAACGCCGGCCCACAGCTCCGCCTTCATCGTAAAAAACATTGTAATAGGGGCGTAAATCATTGTATATTTTTTTGGCGACATCCGGCATACCTTCCTTCTTGACCAGAGGGAAAATACCGGCCTTGATCGGGGCGATAGACGGTGAAAGATGCAATACGGTTCTGGTATCCTTCTCGAGTTCTTGTTCTTCATAGGCATCGACCAAGACGGTCAAAAGCGTTCTGTCTACACCGGCGGACGTTTCGACGATATAGGGGATATAGCGTTCGCGGCTAACATCATCAAAATAACTCAAATCCCGCCCCGAGTACTCTTGATGGCGTTTTAGATCAAAATCGGTGCGGTTATGGATGCCTTCCAGCTCTTTCCAGCCAAACGGAAATTCATATTCAATGTCAAAGGCTTCCTTGGCGTAATGTGCCAGCTCATCCTCTCCGTGCTGATGGAACCGGACTTTGTCGCCACGCACACCCAGTTTTTTATAATAATCCATGCGATTTTGTTTCCAGCTTTCAAACCAGTCGCTGTCCGTGCCAGGTTTGACGAAAAACTGCATCTCCATCTGCTCAAATTCACGTGTGCGAAAAATAAAATTTTCGGTGGTAATTTCATTCCTGAACGCCTTGCCGATCTGAGCGATACCGAATGGAATTTTTAGCCGGCTTGAATTCAGAACGTTGATATAATTTACATAAATGCCCTGAGCGGTTTCAGGTCTTAAATAGACGACATGAGCCGAGTCCTCCACCGGCCCCATAAAGGTCTTGAACATCAGGTTAAACTGCCGCGGATCGGTCAGCTCGCCGCCGCAATTCGGACAGGTGGTGGAATCTTCCAGCAAATCCTCGCGAAAACGCTGCTTACACTTTTTGCAATCCACCAAGGGATCGGTAAAGCTCTCGACGTGACCGGAGGCTTGCCAAATCTTGGGGGCCATAAGGATAGATGAGTCGAGCCCGACAATTTCCTCGTGCAGCTGCACCATCCATTTCCACCAAAAATTCTTGATGTTCTTCTTCAGTTCTGCTCCCAGTGGACCATAATCATAAATGCTGGCCAGCCCCCCATAAATTTCACTGGATTGATAGATGTATCCGCGTCGTTTGCATAATGAGACCAATTTATCCAATACTGTTTCTGTCTTTTTCGCCATAGATTTCCTCACTCGTGGTTTTGCTGTTCAATCATATTCAAAAAATATACAAAATTAATTATTAAAATTCAATCCGTAGAATCGGACATGAGAAGTTTTAATTTTTCCAAATAATCCAACGATTTCATCTGATCCAGATGCTCGATGTGATATTTCAAATATAAAAACAACAGGCGATCCGCTTCATCACCGAGGTCGCGGTTTACCGTTCTGGTGCCGGCACTCTTGATTTCGTTTGTGGAGAGCCGGTGTAAAAAATGCAAAACCGGAGCATGAATGTCGATACAGTGACTGAAAGTGTCCGGATCGCATGTCGCACAAATCACAGCGCCCTTATCCAGCGAAAACCTGCAGCTGGTTTTTATCGGCGCTTTGTCGCAAATTGAGCAAACACCAAAGTTGGGTGTGAACCCGGACAGTGCGAGATATTTGAGTATAAACGCACGCAAAAAATTGCGCAACCCGCTTTCGTGTGCGTTTAAGGCCGTCAGAGTCTGCAACAAATAATAATAGAGCCGTCGATTTTCATGCTCTTTTTCCTCGCCTCTGTTGACGATTTCACAAGCAATCGATGCGAGGGCCAGCTTGCCCAGTTGTTTGTGAATGCCCGGAAACCCATCGATCAAATCGGCCTGACTGACAAAATAGAGGTCCCGGTTTTGTTTGTGATAAAAGATGATAGCGATATGATTTAAAGGTTCCAGTGTTCCCCAATACTTGCCCTTGAGACCGCGGGAGCCTTTAACCATCACAGAAATTCTGCCGTATTCCAGAGAATAGAGCTGCAGGATTTTGCTGGTTTCGCCTTGTTTCCTGCTGTGCAAGACAATAGCCGAAGCCTTGGTAAGCGACATAATAGAGCATTACCTGAGATAGGTCAAGTAAGCCAGTGACATGCTGAGATAGATAAAAAGCCCGAGCACATCATTGGATGTGGTAATGAAAGGACCTGTCGCAATAGCCGGATCATATTTGAATCTGTGAAGGACATAAGGAACCACGGCACCGACCAGAGCGGCATTGACCATAACCACCAGCATGGCAACACCGATAACCAAACCGAACAGGGGATCGTCACTAAAAAAAGCATAAACCATAAAAAAGATCAACACCGACATGACAAATCCGTTCAACAGGGCAACGCGAAGTTCGCGGAAAAAACGCGCCCATCGGTTGGTGGTTCCACCCTCTCCGAGAGCCATACTTCTCACCACAATAGTGCTGGCCTGAATGCCTGAATTTCCACCCATCGCCATGATCAGAGGAATAAAAAAGGCTGTGGCAACGATTTGTTGAATAGAGGCTTCAAAAGCTCTCATAATAAAAGCAGAACCCACTTCCCCTGCAAAAGCAACCAATAACCAGGGAAGGCGAAAACGTGAAATCCGCAATGTTGACATTTCCTGTGGAATTTCATCATCAGCGATACCGGCCATAATCTGCATATCTTCAGTTGCCTCCTCGTGCAAAACATCGAGAACATCGTCTATGGTAATTTTACCGACCAGCCGGTTTTCATTGTCCACCACCGGAATGGCAACGAGATCATAGCGGCGTACGATATTTGCAACTTCTTCCTGGTCTTTTTCCGCAGTAACGGAGATGACATCCGTATTCATAATGTCGCGAATGTGCATATTGCGCTTACTGAGCAAAAGTTTTTTAAGGGGAACAACTCCCACCAGTCGCTGTTGGCGATCTACGGCATACACATAGAAAAGCTGATCGACCTCCTGGGCTTTTTGCCGTATCTTTTGAATCGCATCATCGACGGTTGCATCTTCAAAAACAGCGACAAACTCCAGCGCCATCAGTCCGCCGGCCGAGTCCTCTTCGTGCACGATCAACTTTTCAACTTCTGCCCGGTCCTGTTTGTCAAGCCGCTTGAGCACCTGTTGGGCCACCGATTTGGAAAGTTCGGATAGAACGTCGGTGGCATCATCAGAGTCCATGTTACCGACCATTTCCGACAGGCGATCAATCCCCAAATCTTCGATCAGCTGGTCACGGCTCACCTCATCCAGTTCTAAAATGACATCAGCCGCTTCTCTGGAATTCATCAGGCGAAAGATATAATCCCCTTCCGGTATATCCAGGTCGCGAATAATGTCAGCCATGTCAGCCGGGTGAATATCTATAATGATATTCTTCAATTTGGGAATATCATGAACCGAGATAAGGTATTTCAGGTTTTCAAGAATTTCTTTACGGTCGCTAAGATCCATGATTTCTCTTTTCAAATTAATTCATTGCTTAACTCAATCCACTCTGAAACCGTGATCGATTCAGGTCGCCGGGTAGCATATGGATGCGTATGATCTATCCATTGCTGCAGTGAATTGCGCAACATTTTGCGTCGTTGCTGAAATGCCGTTCTCACAAGTTTTCGAAAAAAAACGTGGTTTTTGATTGCGCTTGCTCTGTACTCAACAAACCGCCATCTAACCAGGGCGGAATCCACGTTCGGACGCGGTGAAAAGACCGTTCGCGGAACGCGCAAAAGATTTTCCACTTCCGTATACGCCTGGCTGATGACCGAAAAAATACCATACATCTTTGTATGGGGACGTGCAAGTATACGATCTGCAACCTCGCGTTGCATGAGCAAAATCATATCTGCAATTCGATGGCGATACTCCAGCATATGAAAAAAAATCTGGCTCGTAATATGATAAGGGATATTGCCGACAACGCGAAGCGATGATTCTGCTATGTTATCCAAATCGAATTTTAAAATATCCTCATGATAGAGAACAACATTGCGCCGGTTTTTGAATTTTTCATTTAACACCTCGTAGAAACGCCGATCAATTTCCACAGCATAGAGCGTATTGACCTGAGCCGCAATATAATCAGTCAGAACACCATATCCCGGTCCGATTTCTATGACCGCATCCGCGGATGAAAGATCATAGGATTCCACAATACGCACAGCCGTGTTCTTGTCAACCAGAAAATTTTGTCCCAGGCTTTGTTTTGCTTTAATGATCATCAACCGTGTCGATTCTCAAGCCCGAAAAGTTCTATGGCGTTTTGAGTCGTCTGATGACAGACCTTTTCTACGGAAAGCCGGTGAATTTCCGCCAGCTTTTTTGCCACCAGCTGCACAAAAGCAGGTTCGTTGCGCTTGCCCCGGTGCGGCACCGGCGCCATTAAAGGGGCATCTGTTTCCACCATCAGCCTCTCGAGAGGGACGGACCGAACCACCTCGATGTTGCGAAAATTTTTAAATGTAATATTACCGGTAAATGAAATATGAAATCCCATATCCAAAACCTGTCCGGCCATCTTGTCATCACCCGAAAAACAGTGAAAGACGCCTTTCCAACCGGCTTTGCTGCGTTCCTGCAACAATGGAATAATCGCTTCAGTCGCATCGCGGGTGTGTATGATCAGGGGCAATCCGGTTTCAAAAAACCAGTCCAGAAAGCACTGAAAAAAACGCTTTTGCAACTCCCGGGGAGATAAATCATGATAAAAATCCAGCCCGACCTCACCGATAGCGACCACTTTGGGATGTGAAAGAAGATCGTATAAAACGGATAACACTTTTTCTTCGACGTCGACAACATCATGCGGATGTACGCCAACGGATGCATAAATATCATCATGCGCTTCAGCGAGATCAACGACTTTTTTGCTGCTTTCAAGATCTGTTGCCACATTAATCATTGCGACAACGCCGGATTCTCTGGCGCGCTCAATAACATCGTCAAGATCCGAATGAAACTGATCAAAATATAGATGCGTATGTGTGTCGATAACCCGGGTCATTACTTTATTTTTGCTCCGGTTTTTATTTTTTTATCAGGTACAAGCATAGCCATGGAACCATCCGAATCCTCTGCCGCCAGCAACATGCCTTCGGATTTTTCACCGCGGATTTTTGCAGCTTTCAAATTAGCCACAACGATGATGCGCTTGCCGATCAGCTGTTCGGGTTTGTAATGCTGTGCCACACCCGCAATGATTTGTCTCTCTTCACTTCCGAGTTCTATCAAAAGTTTTAAAAGTTTGTCCGCCCTTGGCATTTTTTCCGCCTTTTTGACCATGGCCACTCTCAAGTCAATTTTGCCAAAAGCATCAAACTCAATCTCAGGAGCAATATTCAACGGTTCTTCCTCATCAGTTTCTGATGGCGCCGCGTGCTTTAAACGCTCGATTTCCGGTTCAATATCCTCATCTTCGATTTTATTGAACAGAATCTCCGGTGCTGCCAGGTTATGCCCCGGCTTAAGCGGCTTGAGTTGATCCCAGTGTTGCGCGCGGAGTGCGCCTTCTTTGTTGAGTATTTTCCACAATTTAAGGGCAGAAAAAGGCATAAAGGGCTCCATAAGCAAAGCAAGCTGATGGGCGGTTTGCAGACAGATATGTATTGTAGTTGCGCATTTTTCCGGATTTTCGTTTCTGCTTTTCCAGGGCGCCTGATCGTTAAAGTATTTGTTGGCATCGCGGGCCACATCGATAAGCGCGGATGCAGCCTTGCGCAATTCAAATTGTTCAAGAAAATCGCCT
>CAZSOP010000250.1:0-6576 GCA_964608385.1 uncultured Cytophagia bacterium | reverse complement strand
AATTTTACCCGGATAAATGATGAAACAGATTGTTTATAAAATAAAATCAGGAGACCATTGCTTATGTCGAAGGAACATACATTTATTATTGATTTTAAAGACATTGATTCGAATGATGTAAAAGAGGTGGGCGGAAAGAATGCATCTCTGGGAGAAATGATTAAATCGTTGAAAAAAGAAGGCATCCGTATCCCGGACGGGTTTGCCACCACGGCGGCAGCTTATCGTCATTTTCTGGAGGAAAATGACCTGGAAAAAAAGATTTCTGAACAGCTCGAGTCGCTGAAAAAAAATCAGGAAAATCTGGATGAGGTGGGAAAATCAATCCGGAATTTAATTGTTAAGGCCTCATTTTCATCGGAATTCGAAAAGAGTATCCGCGACCATTACAACGCATTGAGTGAACAGGCAGAGACCGAACAGGTCGATGTCGCCGTACGCAGCAGTGCCACGGCCGAAGACCTCCCGGAAGCCAGTTTTGCCGGTCAGCAGGAAACGTTTCTCAATATCCGCGGGGGAGATGATCTCATCAAAGCCTGTCAAAAGTGTTTCGCCTCTCTGTTCACAGACAGAGCCATCAGTTATCGGGAGGAAAAAGGGTTTGATCATATAAAAGTCGCTTTATCGGTAGGGGTTCAGAGAATGGTTCGATCGGATCTCTCCGGCTCCGGCGTTATGTTTTCTCTGGACACGGAAACCGGGTTTCCGGATGTTGTGGTCATCAATGCAGCCTGGGGCTTGGGAGAAAATGTTGTACAGGGTTCAATAAACCCGGACGAGTACAGGAGCTTCAAGCCGCTTTTGGAGAATAAATCCTACAGGCCCATTATCGAAAAAAAACTGGGTGATAAAGAAAAAAAGATGATCTACACATCCGGCGGTTCTAAAACCACCAAGAATGTCGACACCAGCAAAAAAGAACGAACCCGTTTTGTACTGGATGATGAAGAAATTTTGCAATTATCGCGATGGGCAAAGCTGATCGAAAAACATTATGAAAAGCCGATGGATATGGAATGGGCAAAAGATGGCCGCAGCGGGGAATTGTTTATTCTGCAGGCAAGACCTGAAACCGTTCAATCTCAAAAAAAAGCAGCAACCTTAAAGACCTACAAATTAAAAGAGAAGAGCGAAAAAATTCTCTCCGGGTTGGCAATCGGTGAGGCTATTGCCACCGGTGAAGCGCAGGTTATCAAAAGCGCCGACGAGATAGACCGTTTTAAAGCGGGATCGATATTGATCACCGGCATGACCGATCCGGACTGGGTACCGATTATGAAAAAGGCTTCCGGCATTATCACCGATTACGGTGGCCGGACGTCACATGCCGCAATCGTCAGCCGGGAATTGTCCATACCCGCAATTGTGGGCACCGGAGAGGCGACCGACCGGTTTTCCGGCGGAGAAGAAATAACGCTTTCCTGTGCAGAGGGTGAAACCGGATACGTGTATAAAGGGAGTCTGGATTATGAGAGTAAAGATATTGACCTGGAAGAAATTCCCGAAAGCAAAACCCGAATCATGATAAATACCGCCAGTCCGGATGCAGCCTTTCGCTGGTGGCGGCTTCCGAACAACGGTGTGGGATTGGCGCGTATGGAATTTATTATCAATAATGTCATAAAAATACATCCCATGGCTCTGGTCAGGTACGATTCTCTTGAGGATAAATCGGTAAAAGATGATATCCGTTCCATGACGCGCGGTTATAGCGATCTGCCTCAATATTTTATCGATCATCTGTCCAGAGGCATTGCAAAAATCGCTGCAGCCCAGTTTCCGGAACCCGTGGTGGTTCGAATGAGTGATTTCAAGACCAATGAATACGCAGACCTGATCGGAGGCAGCGAGTTTGAACCTGAAGAGGATAATCCCATGCTTGGATTTCGCGGTGCGTCCAGATACGACCATGAACGCTATCGCGATGGCTTTGCCCTGGAGTGCAAAGCCCTGAAAAAGGTACGCGATGAAATGGGATTTAAGAACGTCATTGCAATGATACCTTTTTGCAGGACTCCGGAAGAAGGCGATAACGTCATCAAAGAGATGAAGCGTCATGGGTTACAACAGGGCGACAAAGAAGAGGATTTGAAAATATATGTCATGTGCGAAATCCCCACGAACATCATCCTGGCCAAAGCATTCGCGGAGCGCTTTGATGGGTTTTCGATCGGTACCAATGATCTCACCCAACTGATCCTGGGTGTTGATCGCGACTCTGCGATAATGTCCGACCTCTTTGATGAGAGAAACGAGGCGGTTAAGGAGATGATCCGCCGCTTGATCGAAACAGCACATAATGCCGGCCGCCCTGTTGGTATTTGCGGCCAGGCACCAAGCGATTATCCGGACTTTCCCGAATTCCTGATAAAACAGGGCATTGATTCCATTTCGCTTAATCCGGACAGTGTTATTGAGGTAAAAAAACTGGCTGCCAAAATAGAACAGTAACTCAAGTGAGCGGTGATCAAGCGAAAAGACTTGAACCGGAATCCTGCCTAGCCGATATATAACGGACGCAGGTGGCGCTCATAGATGTTTTTCGTCACCTGTTCCGCAATAATATCCTCGTGCTTTTCAAGAGCATTGGTAAACTCGGACCCGAGTTCCGCAGCAATTTTATAGCCAATATGCAAGAGTTGGCGAAAGTGCGGATTATAATGGGGATGATCAGGGTCATGCCGAAGCGTGTCGGCAAATTTTTCACCGCTCCATAATGCCACATCTTTTTCATCGGGCAAATTTCTGTAATCGATTTCGATAACTGCAGCATAAGGTTTGGCGAGTTCATCAAAGCGTTGCAGAGACCGGCGGTATATGGCTTTGGCCAATTCCAGGGCGACTCCACCGGCGAGTGCCAGCCCGATCAGCTCTTCCAGCCAGGTTGTTCCGGCGGTTTTCAGATGCAGACCCGCATGCCGCTTTTGCAGCAGAGTGCGGATGGGCTTATAAATAGAGAACTTGTCACTACCGGAATGAACACTCAATTTTAAATTTGAAGGCAGTGAAAATTCTTTAACCGCATAATCGATAACGGCCAAATTTTCTTCAAATTCGCGGGTAAACTGGGTGATATTGCCGACATAATCCACCCCCTTGTTAAAACGGCCGGTAAATTTGGGCGCGATGGTCTGTGCCGGAATACCCTCCTCCGCCATCATCGCAAGTATAAAAAAGAGTTCCTCCGGTGTTTGTGCTGCTTCAGCCTCATCCATTGAAACTTCGGCAATGAAATCATCAGTACCTTTTTGCTCACAGATATAACGATAAATGGTTGCCGCTTCTTTGACCGCATAGAGGTATTGCGAGCCGATTCCCTGCAGGCGTTCTTCGTCGATGGTAAAGGGACAATCGATTCCGGGTATACAGAGCTCACCGTGAAACCGCTTAAAGGTATGCATAAACACCTTAAACTCTTCAGGGCTGGGTGGTTTGCCGATAAAGTCGGCAACATCGATCGTAAAAAAATCACTGTAATCGATAAAAACATCAACGTTTTTCATGCCGATATGATCGGCATCCACATAGTATGCGCTATTCCAGTGCAGAGTTTTCACGGCATCATCCGCTTCGTTTCGTGTGTCCGCCGGCATGGTGCCGATGATAGAGTGTTCGCGATGCGATTTATTCCATACCGGTACCACATCGATACCATTGGCTTTTGCCTTTTGCAGTGCCTGTAATTGAGCTTTACCCTGATGAGCAAAGCGATCACCAACACCGATTGAAAATTTTTCCAGGATCATGATTATCCCCGATTGTTATTTATAGGTACTATTTTTTTGTTTTACCTTTTTGCCATTCCCATTTGCCCTCATTATAAAAAGCGGTCCACCCTGTTGCTTTACCCTCTTTCTCGCTCATCAGATATTGTCGCTTTTCTTTGCGTTTAAATCGAATAATGGCTTTATTGCCGTCCGGATCGCTTTGCGGTGCATCTGCGAGATAATAGAATTTTTCATCGAGTTCATCGCGGTGTCTGGCCAGGTCCTCAACCAGCGGGCTGGCGGTTTCTCTGGACCTGGGGAAGGTATGGGCCGCCAAAAACACGCCGCTGGCACCGTCGCGAAGTAAAAAATAGGCATTGGATTTTTTACATTTCAATTCAGGCATCGGAACGGGATCAGCCTTGGGCGGGGCCGGGGTGCCGTCGCGCATGAGCTTGCGGCTGTTCTTGCAATCCGGATAGCGGGTGCAGCCAAAATATTTTCCAAAACGTCCGCTCTTTAATTGCATTTCCGCACCGCACTTGTCGCATTGGATAACCGGGCCGTCATACCCCTTGATCTTGAATTCTCCCGCTTCAATTTCATAACCGCTGCAATCCGGACTATTGCCGCAGACATGCAGGCGACGCTTCTCGTCCACCAGATAACTATCCATGGCCACGGAACAGACCGGACAGCGTCGTTTGGCCCGCAATTCTTCCACCTCCCGGTCTTTCTCTTCTCCGGCCTTGACCGATTCCTCGGCAGAAATAAGGTTTATGGTCTGTTTGCATCTTTCTTTTGGCGGCAGCTCATAGCCCGAGCAGCTGAGAAAAACACCGGTTCTGGCCGTTCTGATCATCATAGGACGGCCACACTTTGGGCAGGTAATATCCACCGGAACCGTTTGATTCGGCCTCATGTGATGCTCCGCTTGCCGGAGCGTTTGAAGAAAATTATCATAAAATTCATTCAACACATCGCGCCAGCCTTTATCCCCCTGTGCAATTTCATCCAGTTGCTGCTCCATTTCCGCGGTAAATCCGTAATCCATCAATTCATCAAATCCCTCGATCAATCGATCGGTCACAATATCGCCAATTTTAAGGGCGTAAAACCGCTTTTTGATCAACTGAACGTATCCGCGTTCCTGAATAGTGGAAATGATCGGAGCATAGGTCGACGGCCGGCCGATACCGCGTTTTTCCAATTCCCGCACCAGAGTCGCTTCTGTGTAACGCGGCGGTGGTTTGGTAAAATGTTGGCTGGGATCAAGAGCGATGAGGTCAAGCGTCTGACCCGCCTTAACGACCGGTAACTCCGCTTCATCCTCATTCTTTTTATCAGGGGGCATCACCTTCAACCAGCCATCGAATTTGATCACGCGACCGCTGGCGCGCAACTCATACTCCCCGGCCGTGATATTGATGGTCGTGCTGTCGTATTCCGCAGGCGGCATTTGGCAGGCGACAAATTGACGCCATATCAGATCATACAGGCGTGCCTGATCTTTGTCGAGTTGTGATGCCATCATGCCTGGTGTTCTGTTTATCTGTGTCGGACGAATGGCTTCGTGGGCCTCCTGAGCTCCTTTTCGGGAGCTATAAAATTGCGGTTTTTCCGGCAGATAGGGTTGCCCGAATGTATCTTCAATATACTTGCGGCAGGAGGCAATGGCCGCTCCACTCAGTTGCCGCGAGTCGGTACGCATATAGGTGATGTATCCGGCTTCATATAATCTCTGCGCCACCAACATGGTCTTTTTTACCGAGAACCCCAGCCTGGCGCTGGCACCGCGTTGCAGGGTTGTGGTGATGAAAGGAGGATTGGGACGCTGTTTGGTCGGCTTGACGTTGCGCTCTTTAACAATATATTCAGTTGATTCCAGAACTTTGAGCGCCTTATCGGTCTCTTCTTTGCTGCCGGGCCTGAAGGTCTTGTTCCTGTATTTGATCACCTGGGCGCGAAATTCAGATGCCGCCATGAGACGGGCAAAAATTTGCCAATATTCTTCCGGAACAAAAGCATGAATTTCCCGCTCCCGTTCCACGATAAGGCGTACGGCTACGGATTGTACTCTGCCGGCAGAAAGCCCCCTGGCCACTTTTTTCCACAACAGCGGAGAAACCATGTATCCGACGACACGATCCAGAAATCTTCGCGCCTGTTGCGCATGAACGCGGTCCATGTTCAGGGCACCAGGCTGAGTAAAAGCTTGCTGAACCGCCTGTTTTGTAATTTCGCTAAAGGTGACGCGTTTGTATTTCTCCTCAGGTCCGCCAATGGTTTCGCGCAAATGCCAGGCAATGGCTTCTCCCTCGCGGTCAAGGTCTGTGGCCAGATAGATGAGCGATGCGGTCGATGCCGTATTTTTCAGTTCCCGGACCACTTTGGTCTTGCGGGGTAAAATTTGATAAAAAGCCTTCCAGCCGTCTTCCGGATTCACTCCCATCGACTTTATCGTTCTTATATAATCTTTGAGCTCCTTATCACCGAGCTGTTGCACCCGGGGAGATAGATCAACCTGCATATCGGCGGAACCGCTGATCGGCAAATCGCGTACGTGTCCCATACTCGATTTTACAATATAGTTGCTGCCGAGATATTTATTAATGGTTTTGGCCTTGGCCGGCGATTCAACAATAACAAGTGCTTTAGACATCAAAAAATTCCTTTTCCTGACGGTTTGTAATCATTCTAATTTAGAATAATTCTGTAACTTTTCAACCTTAAAATTCAACCGCTTCAAATTGCCGTATTTTTACTTGACTCGTAAGATATTTTTTACCACTTTCAGAGTATTCCCGGGCCTAACAAGAGTATGATATGACTATTTTTTTAGCACTATGGTTGACATTTGGTTTTTGTC
>CAZSOP010000249.1:0-6598 GCA_964608385.1 uncultured Cytophagia bacterium | reverse complement strand
AATATGCATCAGCTTGTGCGATACCGGGATGGAAGGCGGTTTGGGATTGGATTTGAGCGCGTCGGGATCAAAAGGATAACTTGGTAACAGTGACGCAGGTTTATGGTTCGGACAAACAGAAATGTCATTCTGCAAATCATTCTGAAAATAAAAGCCCCAATGATAAACGCGCGGCACATCCATCTGCGGTATGGTTCGTTCTTCGAGATTGGCATCTATGGGTTCACTATCGGTGATTTGCACTTTACCGGCAAGTGCTTTATTCTCGCATGCGAGACCAAAAATATTGCAGACTAGGCAAACTGAATCAGAGTGCGGATTATCTTCCAACTGCTCCCGGCAGGATCTCTGTTCACTGCTTTCATAATCACTATCAAAAGGAAATTTGCAATGGGTGATGATATATTCAATGGTATAGTCCGTAATACCGGAACCTCTGGGCGCAGTCTTGAAGGTGCGCTTGTAATAATAATCGCGATCGACAAATTCTGCACATCCGCCGGCCAGGGTGGAAACGAGATAGCGAAGCATCCCCCGAAGAGTCGAGCCCGGAATGTATACTTTTTGTTCAGCTGATTGAAACAGAGATCGAATGCACAGCGGCGTAAGGGGCTCCAATGTGCATTGCAAATAACCGCTGACCAGCTCACCGCTGTTCCATTCGGCAATTTCTTTACGCTCGATGTGCTTAACAAAAGGAACAAAATCATATGGATTCAATGCAGGAGTCATATCGCCTCCGGTTCTAAACAGCGTTCAATAACGATCTCCTGGTCAGGAACGGTTTGACGAAACGCGGAAACCTTTGATTCTTCTTGTGATGTATAGAGAAAAGATTCTACCTTGCTGCTATAAGCTTTTATCCGGATAGCAACTCTGTTTTTGGCGGTATCCGGATCATTTACAGGATATCCCGTATCATCGCTGATGGCAAAGGGAATGCCGGTTTCAAACCAGCTTTTTGTATCCGCATCTCTTTTGCCTACCAAATAATAGTACTCGGGCTTTTCCTTCAACTGCGGTAAAATCTCGATACGGTGCTCCCAATCATTCACAATTTTTCCATCACTGATCAGACAGAGTTGAAAACGCGAATTGAACTGCCGCCACTGAATCTGGCCTGCCGGGCCAAAGAGTATGCCATTTTCCCATTGGTCGAATTCGCCTGCCTTGCTGTAAGGAACAAAATTCATCTTGTCCCAGCGCCACAGTATGACATATTGAAAGGGCGTAAGTGCGTGTTGTTTTGTAATGAGCTGAGAGATATCTTTCTCAACGCTTTTAGCAGCTATAACCGAGGAGTGGCGTTTTTTACGATTTTTAAGTTTTTTGATAAAACTGAACATCTTGGCTCCGTTTATCGTTCATGCGGCTTGAAATAGCCGCTATCGGTTTGTATGCTTTTTTCGACCAGGGCGTTCCAGAATCCGGCACAATATTGCCAGAAGCCGTTTTCAGCAATACCGCTGTCCGTTTCGGGTTTGTAGGTTTGATAAAAGCCATCGGTTGCCGTATCGACCTTTTGCAGCGAGATTTGCGCTCTTGAATCTGCAACAGATGGCGCACAGCCATATTTTTCACATAGGTCCGGATTTATATCGGTAATATCTTCAAAATAAAGACCCGCCTTTGATGGTGCATATTTAAGAACCAGATTGCGGGCTTTAATTTCTATGCGGGCATAACCTTTGGATTTACCGCTTCCCAGTGTAACCTGGCCAAATTCCATGTCGCGTAAAATATAGGCCAAAAGTCCGAGTTGCCAGCGCTCAAAATTAATGATTGTCAGCCGGGTCGAAAAGAGGGTTCCTGCTTTGATGCACAAATCCGAGAACAGCGCACCATGTCGAGCACCGCCGGTAAAACGGTCAATTGCAACGTGATCTCTTTTTGTGGTTATATCCGTTGCAGATTCGACGGTCGCATCTTCTATCTGAATCCGCCCCTTAAACATCGTATTGCCAAAAAGTTTGCAAACCGGACAGGAATGACTGAAAATAGTTCCTGCCTTGTGCCCTCCGTTGTTTGCAGCAATCGAATCGTTTTTGACAAGATTTTCGATATATTTGCCGCAGGAATCTGCCGCAAAGGGATTACAACAAATTTGTTTTCCATGCTCGGCAAAGACATGATTGATAATATATTCCGCCCGTTGCCGCATGATGCCTTTCAGGGTTGCGCCGGGAATATAGAACTTGAGATTATAGTTTTTTGCCTCGATGTATTCCTTTAACTCTCCATCAGGAAGATAAGAAACAAAAATATTGTCCGGCCAATCCGTTTTATTTTTTTTCTCCCATCTTCCCTCCTTCACCAAAAGCGGGCTTGAACCGACAATATCCAGAGTGAGAATAAGCTTATTTAGAATCGGAGTCAGCATCATGCTCTCCATGTGTTTCGTTTAAATAATCAACGAGCCATTTTTTAACGCGTTGTTTCGAATCGTTTTCAGGTTTAAAAGCAATTGTATTACCTGTAAGATAATCGACAAAATTATCTTCATTGACAATCTTGATTTGCAGATCAGTCAACTTGCATCGGCCAAAACCGCAGGTAGATTTGGCGCCGAGGGAAAATTCATCCTGCATCATCATTTGCAGCGCCAGCGCCAGAACACCGCGGTCGGAATCGGTCAGATTATCGCCGATCAGTTCAAAATCAAAAGAGAGCATCGGTGGCGTGGTCTCAAAGGAAAAAAGAACGTTTTTTTCAGCGGCTCCGGTTTCGCGATTTATCCCAACACCATAGCGGGTGACCAATTTGCTACCAGAAGAGGTACAGCTTGCATCCTTGATCTTGATTTTGGAAGCCCAAAAAGGCGTGCCGAATAACCAGCAGATGTCGCAGAGTTTGTCGGGATTCGCTTCTAATGCGCTGATTATCTTTTCCTGATCCATGTTTTCATCTTTGTACTTACAAGTCAGGCAATCAGAGGTGGCGGATGAATAAAGCACACAGCTCTTTTTGTCCGTTGCCGCCAGCAGCCGTTCGACCAAACTGCGCATCGCTCCTTTGATTGAAGATCCCGGCAACAGCGGTTTATTTTCATTGTCAAGAATAAAAGCGGAATCGGCTTCCTTGCCGCTGTATCCACTACCGATATGTGCCGGGCCCTGAAATATTAGCTGACCTTTAAAATAATACCGGTTTTTAAAGGATGTATAATCCACCATTATCCTGCTCCTTCATTTATAACTGCAGACATTTTTTCATATAATGCAGCCATCTTTTCATCGCCGGAATCGCGGATATCCGTCACTTTTTTTACAATGGCCAGATAGCGCTTTGCCAGATCCAGCCGCAGCGCTTTCATTTCTTCAACCGATAATGAATTCCAGTTGAAATTCGAAACAAAAACCGCATTCTCGTGGCCGAATTCTGCCTTGTGCTCTTTTAAAAAATTCTTAAGATCGGTCTCTATCGCCTTTTCTGGTTCTGAAAGAAGATCTTTCAACTTTGCAGAAATTTTCGACCAGGTGCGGATGTCCTTTTTTTCATCTTTTTTCACCTGATGATCGATAAATTTTTTTAGCTTATGTTGAAACTCTTCCCATGTTAAAATGGGCAACAGAAAATTGAGAAGCTGGGAAATCTGATGCCGTTTTAGCAACAATTTATTCTCCTTGAAAAGAAAATCCAATTCTGGCAATAGAGCCTCTTGAATGAGGTTGTCATCGTTCTGGATGATTGCGATAATACTCTCGTTGATAGTACTCATAATTCACCCCCCAGCCAGTGAAAAGGATCACAAACAGAAATGTTTCCAAATCCCTCTTCCTTGCGACACCCCACTCCATTGTCAACGAGTTTGTGTAAAAAAGAAAGATCGTTTTCATTTATCGGACGGTCGCATTGAAAGACAAAAACCGATCCTGCTGAAATTGCCCATTCCTGCGCTTTGGGGAATCCGGTCAGGCTGTTCCAGCCTTCAACCGGTTCTGTTTGGTTCCAGGCTCGTTGAAGCGTACATGCCTGCCAGAATTCTATACCCTCCGGAACGCTGTCAATGAGATCCTCAATATCGATAATGGGTTTATAGAACAGGTAACGATCCAGCAGAATAGTACGGCTTGATATGGTCAGGGTAAACCAGGTGTTTATTGCCATCTCATCACCGGAGAGCTTGGCGTTGAATTGATACACTGCATTATCTATATCCATACCGTCAGAATGGATAGCTTTAAAGACCCGTGCTTTTCCCATACCGCGTGTCTTGTCGCAGCCGAGCAAAAGCATGGTTCTGTCTGTCAGAATTTTTTCCAAGTTAGCCAAATCTACATCTTCATCGATACTGACGACCCCGGAGAAAGTCTGATCCGGGGTCAGCCCTTCTATGCTGTAGAGCGTACCGGCTGTAGCGGTGAGCATCTTTTCCGATACCTGGGTGTGGACATGAATATTTTTGTCGATTTCAACCGGTTTATAATTCAAAAGCCTCTTTTCAGCATAATAGCCGGCATAAGGTATCATATGAATATTTTTCCCTTTGCATTGTTGATGTTGACACTCGACTATATGCTTCGGCATCTCCTGTGAAAACAGGTCGTATTTTAGTCGCGGAATGACACTGTCCACGATGCCGTGCCTTGGCTCAAGCCGGTTCTCGCTTTTCCAGCCGGGATAATATTTGCAGGTAAGCGCCGACAGGGGTACGTTTTTGCTACCCGCTTTGCGCAAATCGCCAAAGCACGCCTTTTTATCGATAAATAAATTTTTAAATTCATCAGTGTCTTGCAAGCCATTGCGTATATACTCTGCCGCAAGTGCCCCTCTAAAAACCGATCCGGGAATATAATCCTGCGTCCGAATAACATTATCTACGCCGCGGTGTTTTGTAATACATACCGGAGAAACAAGCCCGAGTTCAATACCCTTCTTTTTCATTGTGGCTCTCCTATATCAATCTTGCAACGTCCCAATCCCGCAGCGGTTTTGCCACCGATGTGATCGATAAATTTGGCACAAGCGTTTAAAAGATGAAAATCATTTTGCAGCAATTCACAAGTTGCTTGATTCTCAACGTAAAGAGAAGAAAAAAATTCGGATCCAGTGGTAACTTCATAATGAATCAAATGCTGCGGCCGGGCGACTCTGTTTTTGCGGTTGATCGTTACTTGAAAGCGGTCGCGGTTTTGCACGGGATTTATAGGTGCATAGATTAATCTCCGAAAAGAGGAAATTTTCTCCTTTTTCGATTTGACAGGATAGGCATCCTCAAAAATCAATAATCCAGGATATAGCATCGAGCCAAAAAGGCGGCATAGAACACAACGGTTTTTAGCAGTATGATCCCTACAGGGAATGTCGTGATCGGATAAACAGAAATGTTCGTTTGCATATTTTATCAAATCAGAATCACCCGTTGCATCGTGTCCAGCTGTTGTTGTTGATTTGAGTGTGGCTAGAATAACTCCGGCGGCCCATCTGAACTTGCCCTTCAGGGTAGAGGCAGGGATATAAGCAACGCCGTTCTGATCTTTACAGACCAGCTGATCGATATAGCCACCGATACCAAAACCGCTGCCGCAGTAAAACTCGTTATCAAAAGTAATTGAAAGTGTTTTAAATGTTTCCACAATGTGCCTCGCTGACATAATCGTATAATTCAATCATATCGGCTAAAACCGTTTCAAAACCAGAGTCGGTTTGCCGTTTTCGCCAGGGAAAATAATCCAGCTCAAATTCCTGCTGAATTTCAAACATGGTGTTTTTTGCCTTCGGCGTCAGTCTAGTCAACAGATTCAAACCATCGAACATACCATTGAAACGCCCGGAATAGATAATATTAAACAGCGCTTTTAGCTTTGATTTCGGGAAACGATTATGCTTTAGTTTGCCGATATTAATACATAGCTGTTTAAAATTGGCCGATGAATAGGGTTTCGCGGTCAAATGTGTGGGGTCATCTTGCGGACCAAGGCATTGGTCATGAGGACGACTGATTGAAATAGGTTTGATCATCGGCGTCTTTGCCACTGCAAAATCGATTGCGGTTGCAGGTTTGCTCGCTGTGCTATTTTTACCCCTGACTTTCGCGGATTTGAGCAACTCGGTTGCGCGGTCGACCAGTTCGCGTATCGGAAAGGAGCTTTTGGCAATGATCATACCCATGGATAGCGTCAGGCGTTTATCATTAAAAGTATTATCTTTTCTATTAAACGTCTTATCGAGCTCCAGAGCAAACGCAGGCCCCCAATCGGCAGGCATGATAGCCAGAACATCATCTCCGCCGGCCATGATCACCTGAATAGGTATCTTCTTTTTGGTGTTGAATACTTGTAAACAAGAATGGGTGGTTTTTACGAGCGCATCTAGCAATTCATTCTCTATACGTTTGCTAAAGTCTCTATAGCATAAATAGTTGTTTTTATTATCCTCGTTTTTCAACAAATCGATTAGTAGTTGCCCGAACCCATTGCCGTCAGCATAGATCAGGGCAATATCATTGTTGGTGCTCTCTTTTCCAATATCCGCGATGCTTTCCGGCCAGGGTTCTTTGTTAATATTTATATTGTTTTTTTTCAGTTCTTGTAAAAGTATATCCTCAAACATTCCTTTCGAATAAAACTGTTCAATTCTTTCGTTACGCTTATCTTCA
>CAZSOP010000248.1:0-6645 GCA_964608385.1 uncultured Cytophagia bacterium | reverse complement strand
CGCACCAGGAACGGCTGGACGAGATCGCCCGCATGTTAGGCGGCGAAACCCTGACGCCCACCACTCTGCAACACGCTCGCGAAATGCTGGGCTAAACCGGCGTAATCTACCTCTTATAGTCAACCAATTATACTTACCTGTTGACGACCAAAACTCCTTGACGCCATTTATGGTATAATGTATGTTTGTTGTTTTGGCATGTTTCTCTCTATCATCTATTTTCAACAAAGTGTACTCATGCGGTCGGAAAAAAGGGGGAGAACCGAACAAACCCATGGCCACCAAGAGCAAAATTCAAAAGAAAAAATATGACGTCTTCCTGAGTTTCAACAGCGAGGATCGTGAGGCCGTCGAAAAACTCGCGATTTACCTGGCCGATGGCGCCCTGTTGCCTCCCTGGTTTGATCAGTGGGAATTGATTCCTGGTGAACCCTGGGTACGTAATTTGGAGCGCGGATTAAATGCCTCGGTCACCTGTGCTGTCTTTGTGGGAAAGAGGGGAGAAGGGCCCTGGCAAAAACGAGAAGTCGAAGGGGCGTTACAGCAACAGGTGACTAATCGAGAATTTCGTGTAATTCCGGTCTTGTTGCCTGGTGCGCCCTGTCAACCGGTACTGCCGCCCTTTCTGGCCGGCAACATGTGGGTTGATTTTCGCGATGGACTAAATAATGACGAGACCCTGTGGCGTCTGGAGTGTGGTATTCGTGGGGTTGCTCCGGGGCGGGGGCGGCCGACATCACAAGAAGCACATCGGATTTCTTTGGAGAGTGCAGACGTTCTGCAAGATAACCTTACAGGATCTCTGAAACAATTACAGCAGCATCAGAAGGTACTTCAACAAAGGCTGCGGCAGTTAAAAGCGATCAATGTGCTCGAAAACGATCAAGTTGAAAAAAATCAGTACGCTTCCTTGATTGCCAAATTGAATGCCCAACAGGAGAAGATTGAGCGACAGATTAGCGAGTTGGCAAAGAATTTAGTGGCAGAAAGTTATGAGCAGTGCAAGCGCCAACAGCACGTTAGCCCGGAAGCCACGTATATTTTCGTCTGTTATCGCCACAGCCAGCCCGATAGTTCGCTGGCTCATATTCTCGCAATCGAGTTGGAACAGGCCGGCCATCAGGTCTTTGTAGATACGGATATTCGCTGGGGGGCCGATTGGGTGCGAAAAATTCGCACAGAGATCCACAAGGCGGATTATATGCTCTTATTGCTTTCCCGAGCGGCCTTAACCAGCGAAATGGTGATTGAAGAAGTGCGTATGGCTTATGAGCGAGCGCAGGAATGTGGGGATGGGTTTCCCCGCATTCTCCCGATCCGGGTACAGTTTCCCTTATCAGAAGCGTTGCCATATCGTCTTTCCTTGTATTTACGTGATGTCCCTCAGATTGCCTGGAATGAACCTGACGATACGGCTCCTCTGGTCCAACAACTCGTTACTACAATCGCCGAACGGTCGCACCTGCCTGTTCCTGAGATCATGCCCTCGACTGCGCCAGTCAGGGAAAAACTGACCAGGCCGCGACCGTATGTTGATCCTCGTGACTTGACAACTCCCGGAGAGGCGATAGACGTGGAATCGCGTTTTTATATCAGCCGCGAGGCCGATCAAAACGTGTTTGCGGCGATCGAGCGGCCGCGAGCCTTAGTTACCCTCCGCGGATCCCGACAAACTGGAAAAACCTCATTGGTCATGCGGGTCAACGATGCGATCCGCCGAGAACAAACGTTACAAACCGTGTTTATTGACTTCGAGATTTTCCCCCACAAACACTTTCGGGAATTAAATAACATCTGGCGAGCGATTATCGGGCAGGTTGCCAGACAACTTCAGATCACGGAATGGGATAGTACCTCCTGGAACCCAAAGGTTGATTATGACGAAAATATCACCAGGTTTCTGAATCGTTTTGGCTTTCAAAATCCCTCAAAACCGCTGTTGCTGTGCTTTGATAAAGTCGAGCAGGTGTTCGAGACGCCGGTTCAGTCGGCCTTCTTTGCTTCTCTTCGCGCCTTCTATAATCGCGGAGCACTGGAGCCGCTCTGGAAAAACGTTCGCTGGATCTTAGTAACGTCCACGGAACCGCAGTTTTTTATTAAAGATCTCAACGAGTCGCCATTTAATGTCGGCCGTAAAGTGCGGCTGCATCCGTTTCAGAGGGCTGAAGTTGCTGCTTTTGCAAGGCGTCACGGCCTGACGCTGGCGTCGTGGCAGGTTGACGAGATTATGCGCTACCTGGGCGGGCATCCGTATCTGGTGCATCTCTTGCTCTATCGCCTGGTTCACCATCCGCAGGCGTGGGACGTGTTGTTTGATACCGAGAGAGCCGCCAGCACAGTGTTTCGCGACCACCTGCACCGCTATTTGTTTCAATTTCAACAGGAGGACGTTCTGGCCGAAGCCATGAAGGGCTTTTTAAACGGACAGGGCTGCGACGATGCCCGGCTCGCGAGTCGGCTCGAGGGGGCCGGACTGGTGCGGCGCAATCAACAGCAGAAGCTTGTCCCACTATGTGACTTGTATAAAGAATTTTTCAGCACCCAGTTGAGGTAACCCCATTGAAGTAAATATCACACCATTCATCTTCAAACCAACGGTCAGGAATTTCCTTGACAGTGCCGTTGAAATTTTTCATGACTGGTTTTTATAAACGAAAAAAATCATTCGTAATGAGGAAGGAGTGTAAAGACGCAAACGGATATGGCTGACAATGAATACAGGCAAATTCAAGATGAATATAACAAGGCCATTTCGTATCAACATGCCGATCCGGTTGTTTCGCTTTGGCGAGCACGCAAAACCGCCGAAGTAATTTGCCGGCAGTTGTACGAGAAAAAAATCGGCTCATACCCGAAACGATTGGAATTTGGCAAAGCTATTAATAGGTTGGAGGAGCAAAAAATTTTGCCAGAACATATTGCTGTCCCTTTACGAACCACGCAGCATTATGGCAATCTGGGAACGCATTCCCAGAAAGACGCAGCCGATTACATCACCCCTGAATATGTGCAAGCCTGTCTGGATAGTCTGACGACAGTTGTCACGTGGTATCGCCAGTCTTATTATCCTGATGAACCGCAAGCCCTTGTTACGCCGGAGAATACCGTATACGTGTTTATTAGCTACTGTCATCAGGAACCGAATAACACGCTGGCGCACGATTTTGACAAGGTCTTGAGACAGGCCGGGCACACCGCGTTTATTGATACGGGGATCCGTTGGGGTACAGATTGGGCCAGAGAAATTCGCTATGCGCTGGGAAAAGCGGAGTATTTGCTCCTGTTGCTTTCAAAAGAAACGGTCAATAGTGAAATGGTGATGGAAGAGGTTGCCATTGCGCGGGAATTAGCCAGTCAGCAAAACGGAATTCCGATCATTCTGCCGGTTCGCGTGCGATTTCCGTTTAGCGAAGCGTTACCTTATCAACTCGAGTTGCATTTAAACACCATCCAGCAAGAAACCTGGAATGGGCCGCAGGACACTCCGCGCCTGGTCGCATCATTGCTCAGCACCATCCGCGAACACGAGCGGTGGTCAAAACATCCTGATGATGTCTCGTCAGAGCCTGGCCTGGCTTCGAATCAGCCCCAACCGCACTTTGACCCGCGCAATATCATTCATCCGGGCGGTGCGATTGACGTACACTCTGCAATTTACATTGAGCGCAAGGAGGATAAAGAAGCCTTTTACGCAGTCAATAGTTCGCGAGCCATGGTGACCGTGCGAGGGCCGCGTCAGATTGGGAAAACTTCGCTGGTAATGCGCATTTATGCAGCCATGCAGCAGCGGGCGCGGGTCGCGTTTGTGGATTTTCAGGCGCTGCCGTACGAGCAGATCACTTCGTTAAACGAATTTTGGCGCACGATTGTGCTGCGGATTGCCAAACAATGGCGCCTCACAGAATGGAATGCGGCGCAGTGGAACGACGAGATCGAATATGATGAAAACTTGAGCCTATTCTTCGAAGACGTGCTCGCGGAGCAGCCGGAGCAGCCCTTGCTGATCTGTTTTGATGAAGTGGATCGCGTGTTCAGAACGTCTATGAAATCCGGGTTTTTTGCCTCGATCCGGTCATTTTATAACAGCGGCGCGTTGGACCCGCTGTGGCGCAAGGTGCGCTGGCTGTTGGTCACCTCGTCCGAACCGCGCTTTTTTATCGAAGACCTGACGCAATCGCCTTTTAATATCGGCTTGCAGATCGAACTGACGCCATTTACCCCGGATGAAGTCGCTGTGTTTGCGCGGCGGCACGGATTGCGCCTGAGCAGCCCGGAACTGGATGAGATTATGGCCTATACCGGCGGACATCCTTACCTCACCCATCTTTTGCTGTACCATCTGATGCACGACCGTACCTCGCACGAGACGCTGTTTAATGCCCGCAACGCCGGCGGCAATATTTTTCGCGATCATCTGCACCGCTATCTGATCCATTTTCAACAGGATCACTGTCTGGCCGAAGCTATGCAAGCCGCAATCAGCGGCAAAGGGTGTGAAGACGCCAAAATCGCCAGCCGGCTCGAAGCAGCCGGGCTGGTGCGGCGTAATGAGCAGAATGAAATTGTGCCGCTCTGCCGGCTGTACGCGGAATTTTTCGAGAGGGAATTAGGGTAAATGAGTCAACTACACCAGGCGGATTTTTTTCATGTCGGCGGTTCGCTCGATCCGGATGCGCCCAGCTATGTCGAACGCCCCGCTGATGAGGATTTGTATCGTGCGTTGAAAAAGGGCGATCTGTGTCTGGTGTTGGCGCCTCGTCAGATGGGCAAATCCAGCTTGATGGTCCGGGTGTTGTCAAAACTCCGCCAGGAAGGTGTACGCGCCGGGGCCGTGGATTTTCAACCGTTGGGCACGCAGAAAGACCCGGAACGCTGGTTTGGCGCGGTGGTGAACCGGCTCAAACGTTCGCTGAATCTCAAACTCAATTCAGTCGAATGGTGGGCCAGCCATAAAGGGGAAGACGCGGCCTTACGGTTTACGCGCTTTCTGGAAGATGTGGTGCTGCAAGAAATTCCGGGTGAGGTCGTCCTGTTTTTCGATGAAGTGGATTCGGTGCTGCCGCTGCGATTTTCGGATGATTTCTTTACGACCATCCGGGCGATTTACAATGAACGCGCTACCAATCCGACTCTCAAACGCTTATCGTTTACCTTACTCGGCGTGGCTACAGTCTCGTCGTTCATTCGCGACCGCACCCGCACCCCGTTCAATATCGGCCGGTCAATCAATCTGGAGGATTTTGACAAAGCCTCGATCGAACGGTTCCGAAAAGTCCTGGGGACCGAGAATGACGACCTGATTGACCGCATTTTCTACTGGACCAACGGCCAACCGTATTTAGTGCAAAAATTGGCGGCGGCCGCCTGCTCCTGGCCTCCGGCAGAACGTACGGCCGACCGCATTGATCAGGAAGTGGCCCAATCGTATCTGGGCGACAAAATCGAGCAGGATATTCACCTGAATTTTATCCAGGATTACTTGTTGGCTGAGTATGAAGTGCGGGTCAGGGATAAGCTGCGGGTCTATCGCAATGTGTTAGAAGGCCAGTCCGTGGCGTATAAGAAACAGTCGCTGGTACACAATAATCTGAAACTCTCCGGGATTGTGCGTATTCAGAATCAGCAGCTTGTGATTCGAAATCGCATTTATGAAAATGCGTTCAACCTGGATTGGGTACAAAAACACGTTGATCTCAGCGATACAGAGTTGAAAGAGCTGTCAGATGCCCGGCGTCAGGCGTTTGTACCGGGCTATACCTCGGATATTTTCGTCAGTTACAGCCATGTAGATGACATTCCGGCGATGGGAGCGAAAACGGGCTGGGTCACGGCTTTTACCGAGGAGTTAAAAACCCTGCTGGCCCAGAAATTGGGACGGAAAGACGCCTGTAAAGTATGGGTAGACCCGGAGTTGGCCGAGCACGTCCAGTTATCGCCGGAAACCATGAAAGTCCTGCGAAACACGGCCACGTTTATCATCGTGTTATCTAAAGGCTATTTAGCCTCGGACTGGTGCCGATTCGAAAAAAATCCGTTTTTGCGCATGATCCAACAACGACTGCGTTCAGGTTCTCGCATCTTTATTGTTGAAATAGACCCAATCCCGGATCACGACCGACTTTTCGAATTTGGGTCTCGCGCAGAAAACACCTATCAGTTTTGGACGTCGAACCGACCGGGAAAACCTCCCCGTCGGTTGGGTATCCCCAGGCCAACCTCACGATATTACGAACGTTTGAACGAGCTGAGTTATGATCTGGTCAATGAATTACAAATTCTCAGGGAACAAGCTCTTCAGACCAGCGGCAAAACCTCACCAGTGGGACTGGCAATGACACCTTACCCGGGGCTGCGTCCGTTTGAAAGTGAAGAAGCGCATATTTTTATGGGGCGCGACAAGCACACTGAGCGGTTGGTCGAAAAAATTTCGTACTCTCGCTTTGTTGCTGTCGTGGGGCTGTCGGGCTGCGGCAAAACGTCGCTGGTACGGGCCGGATTGATCGCAACGTTGGCAAGCGGCGATTCAGCGCGTAATTGGCATGTCGTCGAGGTCATTCCGGATACAGCGCCTTTGCGGAATATGGCCAGAGCATTGTTAGATAGCGGCGTTCTCGATGAAGAGAGCTTTACGGAAGAAGAGATTTC
>CAZSOP010000247.1:0-6679 GCA_964608385.1 uncultured Cytophagia bacterium | reverse complement strand
GCCCTGACCGAAGTTGCCCCGTTTAGTACCATAATCGATAATGCTCAGTTCCATATTGCGTTGTGTAAAGAAAAGTCCGGTCAGCCTCAACAAGCAATCGGGGAGTATAAAGAGTATCTCAATGCTTATCCTCATGGCGATGATTATATGACAGCGCTCAACCGGGTTGCATTTCTGCGAAAATTTTATACCCCCTCCAATCAATCGCAAAACCGACTTTTATCACAACTGCTTTCATCTTCCATGGCAGGGTCTTTTACGGCGGAAGATATCTATAACCTGGGCAAGGACCTGGCGCAAAAAGAAAAAAACTATTCGCTGGCCTTGACACTTTTCAAACGGTCTCTGCAAAGAGACGGAAATGAAACCATACCAACGTCTGAACTTTTATATCATATTGCTTTGTGTCATGCTCGGTTGTTTGAAAACGCTCATGATCAGGGAAAAATGCAACTTGCTGATTCTCACCTGGATACCCTGACACAGACCTTGAACATTATGGATAAAACCATGAGCCGGACCGGCTGGCATGAGCGCTCGGATCTGCTGGAATCCAGGATTCAATTGATCAGGTGCACAACACTTGTCGATAGTGCCGATATTTTAAGACAAATCATCACTCACCCAAACTACGACAATTCAACTCCTGAAGAAATAGAAACCCTGTTCCATTTATACAGTCGTGCGTTTGAAGAAAACCGGCAGTATTCCCTGACCCTCTCATCTCTGAACAGCCTCCCAGAAGGCCGTGCGGGCACCCATAAACTACTTTCTTTTTATATACTGCAACAAAAGGGGCATGTTGATTCTGCTTATCAGGTTTTAAGTACCTTTATTCGCGATTATCCGGATCATCCTCAAAATGCGAAAGCTGCAGTGAAAATGGCCGGATATTATATAGGTCATAAAGAATATGATAAAGCCGAAGAACTGTTGCAAAACATCCTGCAAAAAGCATTTTACAGCAACCATAGTCGAATAGCAGAATCGCTGCTGTGTAAATGTTTTTACGAATCCGGAAAAATCGAAGCTGCACAGAGGTGTTTGCAAAAAAAGGTGATGCCTTTGCATTCCAATCTTTATCTCTATATGGCGAAAAGCCTACCTGATGAGGACATGTGGTTATGGACAAAACTAAAGGTTAATACCGAGCCTTATCCGGTTGCCATGAAAACGTTGCAGAATTATTATTTTTTAACAAAATCCAACAAAGCCGGGGTTTTGTATGAGATGGCATTGTTGGCTGAAAAAAATGAACAGCTGGAGGTGGCCATACACCACCTTGAGGAATTGTTTACATTTTTTCCGAATGATACGTTATCTCAAGTGGCGAGGTTAAAAAGTGCGGACCTGTACTATAACCGCGGCAACTATGAAAGCGCCAGAGCGATTTATTTGCAGCAAATACCCCATCTGCAGGATGATGCCCGGCGGAAAGCCTTTGGAAGACGGGTTTTATGTGAATATAAACTCGGCAATATACAAAAAGCCGATCAACTGGCAAATACGTTTAAGAAACAGTTCGACTCTGATGAATTCCAAGCCCGTTTTCTTTATGAGAGAGGCGTGTACTTGATTACGATGAAAAATTTCGATCAAGCGGAAAAAGATTTTAAGACAGTTGTAAAAAAATATGACAATCTTCCCCTGGCCGGTCGGGGAAGATTGGGGTTGGCCAGGCTATATGTCGTGCTTAATAAAACGGATGAAGCGATTACGACGCTAAGCGAAATTACAACCGAATATAATGATCCCGATATCCTTGCCGATGCTTATCTCAATTTGGGGGATTTTTATTATGAAAATCGCCAAATTCAAAACTGCATACACGCCTGTAATAAAGTCCTCGAATATGACGAGAAAGGGCCAAAGCGTAGGTCAGCCCTGCATTTGCTGATCAATGCTTATGACGACGTTCGGTTATGGGACCGGGCCATTGCGCTTGCAAGAGAGTATATCAGGCTATATCCGGATGCAAAGGATGTTACCGCCAAGCGGACCAAAATAGGTATTTTTCTCTATAGTTTAAAAGAATATGACCGGGCTATCACCTACATGAAAGGACTCAAACATCTGGTGGATGCCCAGACCCGGACGGAAATTCAGTATTGGATTGCCAAATGTTATGCCGATCGCGGTGATACCGAGAAAGCAAAGTCAGAGTTTCTGAAAGTTAAGTATGCCTGTGAACCACACAAATTACCTTTCGGCGCCACGGCCCTTTATGAAGCCGGTGAACTTTACAAAAAAGAAGGTAACTATATTAAAGCAAAAGATCTTTTTAGCAGAGTCGTTAGTGAAATGGGAACAAACCATCCCATCGGCAAATCCGCTTCGCAGAAAATTGAAGAATGTAATCAACATATAACATCATAGGTCAGCATGAATCGCGATTTAGAGCAGAATATTAATGAGCTTATCCGTCAGGCTTTACATGAAGACTTGGATCAACGCGGGGATATTACCAGCGATGCTTTGGTGCAACAATTCGGATTTGCGACGATTTTTGCAAGGCAACCGGGCTGTGTTGCCGGTTTGGTTGTGGCTCAACGCGTTTTTCATGCCGTGAATAAGGCGCTGAATGTGGATATTATGCTTGGCGACGGCGAACTCTGTCAAAAAGGCAGTAAAATCATGCAAATATCCGGATCTGTTCTTTCTATCCTGACTGCGGAACGCACAGCATTAAATTTTCTGGCCAGACTTTCTGGTATTGCCACGATGACGCGGCAATTCACCGATAAAATCAGCCATACCAAAGCCAGACTGCTCGATACGCGTAAAACCACCCCGGGATGGCGGTTGCTGGAAAAATATGCCACCCGGATTGGCGGCGCACAAAATCATCGTACAGGGCTGTGGGATATGTTCTTAATAAAAGAAAATCATATCAAATCCGCCGGTAGTATTACCAAAGCGATAAATGATTGTCGCCGGCACATGCAAAGCCATGGATTTAATGTAAAGATTGAAGTTGAAGCGCAAACGCCCGATGAGGTTCAGGAGGCTTTGGCCTCTCGGGTAGATCAAATCATGTTGGATAACATGACACTTGAAGAGATGCGGGGTTGTGTAAAACGGGTTGATGGCAGGGTAGCATTGGAAGCATCCGGCAATGTAACACTGGATCGGGTGGCTCTGATTGCTGAAACCGGCGTGGATTTAATTTCTGTCGGAGCAATTACGCATTCTGCTCCTGTTTTTGATTTTACCCTGCTATTATCCGATTAAGCTTCTGAGGTAAATTTGAGGAACATATCGCAGTGCTTGCTTGTTGAATTATTACATTAAAAAATGAGGTGATAAAATTATGTCAAACACGAATATGCCGAATCCTGATGACCTGAGAAAAGAGGTTTCGGAATTTCTTAAACAAAAATATGGCGATTCTGTGGTTGTGCCCCAGGAACCCGATTTGGGATCAGAGGAGCCTAAAGATGAAGGCGGCAAACCAGATATACCTTCGAGCATCAATTTTGATCTTAAACCTTCTGAGATGATCGCTTTTTTAAAAAAATATGTCGTCGGTCAGGATGATGCATTGGAAGTCCTGGCCACCAAAGTATGCACGCACTTTAACCGGATGAAACTCGAAACCAGCCAGGCCAAACTCGAAGAGTTGATGGGCAATATCAAGAGCAATGTTTTAATGTTGGGCCCGACAGGTGTCGGAAAGACCTATATCATCAAATTGATTGCGAAAAAAATCGGGGTTCCATTTATTAAAGGCGATGCCACCAAATTTAGCGAGACCGGTTATGTCGGCGGTGATGTGGAAGACCTTGTTCGCGGATTGGTACATGAAGCGGATGGAAATATCAAGCTTGCCGAATATGGCATTATCTATCTCGATGAAATCGATAAAATTGCTTCTTCAGGCAGCTCATATGGCCCCGATGTTTCGCGTTCCGGTGTGCAGCGAAACCTTTTGAAATTGATGGAAGAATCTGAAGTGGATATGAAAACGCCGCATGATTTGGCGGCGCAAATGGAAGCCGCTATGGAAGCACAAAGAACCGGGAAGGTGAAACGCAAGAAAATTAATACCAAAAATATTCTTTTTGTGATGAGCGGAGCTTTTAACGGTATGTCGGATATTATCGGCCGCCGGATGAACAAGCAACCGGTAGGCTTTAGGACTTCACTGGATGAACAGAATACCAGCAAGAAGCAGGAAATTGAATTGCTCAAAAATGTCAAAACCGAGGATCTGATCAGCTATGGTTTTGAATCCGAATTTGTCGGTCGCTTACCTATAGTTACTGTCTTTGATGATCTGAATGTGGACGGTCTTTTTAATATTCTAAAGAATCCGACCAGTACGGTTGTTCTGGGAAAAAAGCGCGATTTTCAGGCTTATGGAATCGAGCTTGAATTCACCGATGACGCCCTGAAGTATATTGCTGAAAAGGCTTTTGAAGAAAAAACAGGTGCAAGAGGATTGCAGAGCGTGGCTGACCGGTTGTTGATTCGTTTCGAAAAGACATTACCCGATACCGAGATCAAATCGCTCAAGATTTCCAAATCGGTCTTGCTGAATCCGGATGCAGAACTGGACAAGCTGACGGTGAATTCGTCCATGAAAAAATTTCAGAAAGAATTTTTGGCCAAGAACGGTATCGTGATATCCTTTACCGATAAAGCCGTTACCCTTATCCGTCAGCGATCGAGGGAATCAGGTAAATCGTTCGATCAGATCTGTCGTGACATGTTGAGCGATTATGAATATGGTCTGAGATTGTTGGAGTGCGATCAATTTCTCGTTGATGATGAAATTGTCAAAGATCCAAAAAAACGTTTGGAAGAACTGATAAAAAACGCGTATCATAAAAAATAAAGGCCGTTTTAAGCAGCTTTTTATTTGATTTCCACAACAGCCTTGACTAAAATCGAAGAAAAATTAAAGCATTTACCTTCCCGGCCCGGTGTCTATCTCTTTAAAGACAACAGCGCCAGGATAATTTATATCGGTAAAGCCAGAGTCCTAAAAAACCGGGTACGCTCATATTTTCACAGCTCGAGGTCTACGGATCTTAAAGTTGTGCGGATGATCTCGCGTATATCTGATTTTGAGGTCATTATTACCGATTCTGAAGTGGAAGCGCTTATACTCGAAGCCAACCTGGTAAAACAACACCGTCCCCGTTATAATATTAACCTGAAAGATGATAAAAGTTATCCCTATGTTCGAATAACGAATGAACCATTTCCCCGAATTTTTCCAACAAGAAAAATAGTGAAAGATGGGTCAAAATATTTTGGACCCTATACGGATGTTCTTTCCATGAAGCGTTTACTCAATTCTGCGAAAAAGATTTTTCCGATTCGCGCCTGTAATTTGTCACTGAACGATGAAACCATCAGGCAGGGGAAATACAGAGTTTGTTTGAATTATCATATCAACAAATGTCTGGGGCCCTGTGAAGGACATGTCTCTTCTGCCGATTATCATAAGATGATCGAATCGGTTGAAAATTTTATCCGGGGACGAAGCAGCAAGGTTGTTGAACTGTTAAAAGAACGCATGCAAAAGCTGGCCGAAGAAAGACGATTTGAAGTCGCAGCAAATGTCCGCGATCAGCTTGAATCGATAGAAGCGTTCCAGAACAGACAAAAAATTATCGACCCTTCCTTTGCAGAACGGGATATTATCGCCACAGCGTTAAATCGGAGTAATTCCTGTTGTGTTATCTTTAGAATGCGCGAGGGTAAAATCGTTGGCAGACAGCATTTTTACATGTCCGGTACGGCTGAAGAGGATTTGATGTCAGTGACGCTAGCATTTGTAAAACAGTACTATCTCAAGGTCGATGAAATTCCCGATGAAATCATACTTCCCGTCTCACTTGGTGATGAAAGCGACTCGATTCGGTCCTGGTTGACGCAAAAGGCAACCCGTTCGGTACGTTTAACGGTTCCCCAAAGAGGCATAAAAGCAAATATTCTGTCGATGTGCCGCAATAACGCCAGGCTCTTATTGAAAGAATTGGAAATTCAAAAACAGCAGCGCTGGAGTAAAAGTAAAACCCTTTCCGCTTTGCAAAAAGATTTGCATCTCGAATCAATACCCAATCACATAGAAGCGTTTGATATTTCGAACCTGCAGGGTAAGGAGGCGGTTGCCTCTATGATTTGTTTTATCGATGGCAAGCCAAAAAAGTCGGCTTATCGCCGGTACAAGATTCGGGTTAAGGAGACACCGGATGATTTTGCTATGATGCAAGAAGTTGTTTTCCGACGTTTTAGCCGGTTGGTGAACGGCGGACAGCCGTTACCGGATTTGATTTTGATCGATGGTGGCAAAGGTCAGCTCTCTGCAGCGCTCGCGGCTTTGAATCGGCTCGAGGTCGATAACCAGCCTGTTGCTGCGCTGGCAAAACGATTCGATGAGGTTTTTGTCCCCGGTCATTCCGCCCCGCAAAATATACGCAAAGATTCACCCGGTTTGGTTTTATTACAGCAAATACGGGATGAATCGCATCGCTTTGCCATCGCTTATCACCGCCAACGTCGCAATAAGGGCGCACTTGTTTCCGAGCTGGATACAATACCCGGCATCGGTGAAAAAAGAAAAAACATGCTGATCAAACACTTTGGATCGGTAGAAAACTTAAAAAGCGCCGCTCCGGAGGATATTAAAAAGGTGAAAGGATTTGCCAAAATTGCACAGAATGTTTGG
>CAZSOP010000246.1:0-6686 GCA_964608385.1 uncultured Cytophagia bacterium | reverse complement strand
ACGCTAGGTACCGACTCTTAAGATGATTGATTCAAAGTAGAAGGAATTTTATTCTGTTATCAATCGTCACGTAATTATTTTATTCAATAATCAAAAATCAAAGCGAAACGGGAGCTACCCTTGTTTTCATCTGGCCGAAAACAACGTAGCTCCCTTCGCCGTAATATAACCTCTGGGATGGACGCGGGTGTGACTTATGGCTGAATTTCGTTACAGTGGCCTCACAGCCCAAAACAAACGCATTATCGGTTTTGTTGAGGCTAAAAATCGACGCTTTGCCAGACAAAAAATTGATATTCTGGCCAAACAACATCGCTTTACCGTTTCCTCGATAATGAAAAAAAGCAGCTATCTCTATCAGGTAAAACGTCCCAACGGCTCCACTATCAAGGGACAGCAGGAGGCGTTCAGCAAGGACGAAGTGGAACAGGCCCTGCACCGCATGGGATTCTATGACGTCAAAGTCGAAAAATTGCTCTTCAATCTTCAGTTCAAACCCCCCTATTCAGACGTTGTCACCTTTATCCGCCTGACCGCAGATCTGTTAAGAGAAAAACTGCCCTTCGATGAAATCCTTGCCCTTCTCGAGACCGACATTTCCAACAAATCGATGAAAAAAGTGATCAAGGAAATTTTAAGCGATCTCAAGGAGGGAAAAGACGGCGAAGAGGTCTTTCAAAAACAGGCCTATTATCTCGGCAGATTCCCGGCAAAGATGCTCGGCGTCGCTTCAAAGAGCGGCAACATGGCGGAAGTGTATGAAAACACCGCCATCTTTCTCGAGCGAATACATGATTTTAGAAAAAATCTGCGCAGTGCCCTGCTCATGCCCACGATCACCATGATTGCGCTGTTTGGTGCGGTTATTTTTTACGTCGGCTATATCTTTCCCAAAACCGCTGAACTCTTTATGCGTTTCGGAGCCGAGCTTCCCCCGTTAACCGACGCCACCCTTAAACTCAGCTACTTTTTTAAAGACAATATCATTATGCTGGTCATTGCCTCGATTATTCCGCCCGTTCTCTTCATCCAGTTTGCCATGAGTTCAAAGGGAAAGCAAGTCGTGGGTCACTATTCGATCAAACTGCCCGTCATCGGACCCATACTGCACAAAACCTCAATTGAAATTTTTTGCCGCGTTTTTCATTCCATGTATAGCGGCAGCGGCAACAACATCCAAGTCATCCGCACCGCGGCCGAAGCCTGCCGCAATGCCTATATGGAAAAACAGATCAAAACCATAACCCTGCCCCTGATGATTCGGGAAGGTATGAGTTTTATAGAAGCCCTGAAACAGGCCAATGTTTTTACCCAAAATGCCCTGACCCGCCTGAATACGGGAGCGGAATCCGGAACGCTCAAACGCGTTTCCATTCAGATTGCCCGCTATTATGAACGGGACACCACCTATAAAATGAAAGCCATTATAGACTGGATCCAGGTATTCGTTGCCTTTTTAATTATGATTATCATGACGCTGATAACCATCGTCTCTTCAGAGACGGCACTTTTTCAACCGAAATTGCCGGGGATGTGATCTTATGGAAACACTACAAATGCCGAAAACCATTGCCGGCAAGCTTACACAGCAGGGGTATATCACCAGCCAGGATCTGGATAAAGCATTTGAAATTATATCCAAATCCAAAACCAAACAATCTCTGGAAGAGGTGCTGGTTCAAAAACTGGGAAGAGACCGGCATAAAGTTCTACAGGCTTTTTGTTCAGTCTATGCATTTAGAGAAATTAAATTTTCTCCTGAACACATTTCAACTGGTTGGATCAAATTCATACAAAACTTTTACAAATCGTTAAATACGAAAACCCAGGAAATCTTTAAAAGAAAAAAAATAATTCCGTACGGTTACAGCGAAAAAAATAAAGAGATCATTATCTTCATCACACCCTATCCGACAGACCGTCAAATCGATCAGATTATTCGCCAGGCCGGCATCAAAAAATTTGAACTGGCCTATAGCCGGCTGGAATCGATCGATTCTCTGATCACCAAACTCTCTCCGGAGGAAAACGAATATCTCGAATTGGTCAAGGAGCAAAATGAAGAAATTGCCTACATTGAAGAACAGGAGCAGTCGGACCAGAGTGTTGACGAAGAAGAACTAACCGCAGCATTAAACAAAAGTTTACTGGTAAACCTGTTCGAGGGCTGTCTCATCGAAGCCGTACGCCGCGGTGCCAGCGATATTCACATCATTCCAAAAGAAAACAATGTAACGGAATTTCACATCAGGGTGAATGGCAGGCTGCTGCTCTGGCACAAACAGGATGGCGTCAAGCCTGAGGCGTTTTTAGCCGTAACCAAAGACCGGACAAAAAACGTCGATCGTTTCGAGTGGGATTCGGCTCAGGATGGATTCATACAGCGTGAAATCGATAGCTATTTGATCCGCTTTCGCGTCTCCATATTGCCGATCGTATCCAGTGCATTCACGCGGAAATATGAAAGCGTCGTTATTCGCGTGCTCGACGACCGCAAAATCATTACCGATCTGGATGTACTGGGATTCGATGGCTTTGCGAAAACAGAATTCCTCAAAGCTATAAAAAAACCGCAAGGTATGGTCATTCTCACCGGCCCGACCGGAAGCGGAAAAAGCACAACGCTGGTGGCGGCGTTGCATCAAGTCATGACGCCGGAACTCAATATCCTGACAGTCGAGGATCCTGTCGAATACAATATTCGAGGTGCGCGTCAGTTAAAAATCAATGCGAAAATGGATTTCGATCAGGCTTTGCGTTCAATACTGCGGCATGATCCGGATATCGTTATGGTCGGAGAGATTCGCGATGCAAAAACCGCAGAGATCGCGATAAAACTCGCCAACACAGGCCACCTTACCTTTTCCACTCTGCATACCAATGACGCCGCCAGCGTTATTTCAAGATTGTTTAAAATGGATATCGAGCCCTTTCTGATTGCGTACGCGATTAATCTGGTCGTGGCCCAGCGCCTGGTCAGGACCTTATGTATGAACTGCCGTACACCGATGACCAACGTCGATGACGAACTCTTGCAGACACTTGGATTTACCGAAGAGGAAATTGCAAACAACACGCTCTATACAGGTCAGGGGTGTGAAAAATGTCACAAAGGCTATGCGGGAAGAACCGCTATTCATGAAGTCATGCCCTTTACACCCGAGATTCGCCAACTGATTCTGCAGGCATCAAAAGAGCTGGATGAAGACGCCATCAAGAAAGTCGCCATAAAAAATGGTATGAAAACCCTGAGAGATGCGGCGAAAAGGAGAGCCCTGGAAGGCAAAACCACTATTGAAGAAGTGATTGCGGTAACAACGGATTAATTTCAGGCGGACGAGGAGGTTATTGTGGGGAATATACTCATTGTAGACAATGAGCCGGATCTTAAAAATGGCCAGGCCGACAAATTAAGAACGCTGGGTCATTTTGTTGATATTGTCGGTGACGGAGATGAAGCCTTTACCAAAGCCAAAAGGACGAGATATCAACTGGCATTGGTGGATTTGGTATTGCCGGGTCCTTATAACGGCTATGATGTTATCGCCAAATTACACGCGTTGTCCAGAGAGACCTATATTATGGCGATCTCTACAAACGGATATCGCCAAATGGAAAAGGCCAAAAAACTGGGGGCATCCGATTGTATACTCAAACAAGCCCTGGTCGACGATATTGCGTCCATTGTAAATTCCATACTCAAACCACAGCCAACCGAATCATTTGGGCAAACCGGGATTCCCGAAAAAACAGAAAACATAAAACAGGAACCGCACATCTCGAAAGCGGATTTTCCTGTTTTTAACGGTCTTTCAGAATATCTGATACAGGAAATTTTCAAGACATCAACTGAAAAAACGATTTTACCGGGGGAAAAGCAAACCATACATCCGGCTCACCAGGTCGCACTGATTACCGGGGGGAGAGGCATTATCTATTTCCAAAATTCTCCTGTGGAAACATTTTCAAAGGGAAGTTTGGTCGGCCAGGAACTCGTTTTTGCCCAGTGCAGGTATAAACTGGAGCTGCTCCTCAAGGCATGTGAAGAGACGCAGTTAACAATTATTCCCAAAATCAAAATACGTCAGGCACTCGAGCAGCACAGATCCTATGCCTTTCGCTTTGCAATCAATATTATCGTCTCACAATCGGAAAAATTACTAAAAAGTTATCAGCGTTTGGCCGGATTCAGCGAAAATCCGGGCAATATGACGGACTGGTATACTTGATCGTTTCATATAAACAGGACGTGATGTTACCCCATGCTGAACACGATTGAAGAAAAACTGTTATATGACATTGACCCGTTATTACAGGACACAGACCGCCAGGCCTATGTGGCTCAGCAAATGGCAAAGCTGACCTATAGAGAGCTCTCTTTTCTCAAAACCAAACTCAGAGAGTATCTCCTGACCATGCGCAGATTGGACGCTTCAGACATAGAAATCGGTGGTTCTACCTGTCGGGACAGCATATGGCTTCGCATTCAGGGGATTAAAAAAGTGCGGTCGGAGTTCGGCACCTGGACACCGGATCAAAGCGATATTTTGCTTCAAAGCATTATCAATGATGCACAAAAAGAGAGACTGTTGAAAAACCGTGCGGTCGATTTCAGCTATTTCATCGAACATGACGGAAAAACGCTGCGCTGGCGAGCGACACTTTACTTTGATCTTGGCCATCTTGCTCTCAATATGCGAACCATTGCCTCGAATATCTATCCCTATAATCAACTCGGGTTTCATCAAAATATATCGCGCAGTTTTTCGTTGCAACATGAAAAGCAGGGCTTGATTCTGTTCACAGGAATAACCGGCTCGGGAAAAAGCACTTCAATGGACAGCATACTCGACGCCAACAACCGCACCACAAACGGACATGTCGTCATCATCGGTGATCCGATTGAATATATTCATAAATCGAACAAATGCCTGGTTCGGCATCGCGAGGTCGGAACGGATGTACTTTCCTTTAAAGACGGGGCCATTCAATCTTTGCGACAGGATCCGGATATTATCGTTGTCGGCGAAATGCGAGATCCGGAAACCATTATGACCTGTCTGGAAATTTCGGATACAGGTCATAAGGTCTTTTCAACCCTGCATACCGGTTCTGCTGTAGAAACCATCGACCGAATCGTGGCAGAGTGCCCCACTCAGGAACAGCAAAGAGTGCGCATTCGGCTGGCCGACCAGTTACGCGTAATCGTCTCGCAAAAATTAATTCCGAATAAAAGCGGCAGACTGCAATTGGCCAAAGAAATTATGCTGGTTACCTCCGCAATCAAAGCCGCCATACGAAACGAAAATACCCATGAAATATATCAGATGATCAGCGAAAACGGAAAACAAGGCATGATAACGCTGGAACAGGATTTAACCCGGCTATGCAAACAGGGCATCATCACACAGGATACGGCTATCGATTATGCCAATAATAAAAACCGAATCAAAGAATTATTATCTTGAGATCGCGTCATGAAACGAGCGTTGGGAATATTTGTCGATGAATTCACCCTTAAGGCGGCTCTGCTGAGTTATAGCAAAGGTGGATATCAAATAGAAAAAATGGAAACCTTTCAACTGGCGGAATCCCTCGAACCCAAAAAAGAAACCAGGCTTGATTCGCAGGAACTGGAAGAGGGATTTGAGTTTGATCTCGACGCGGAAGAGCGTACCAATGTCAAAGAATCCGAAACCCGGTCCAACCTCGATGTCATCATAAAAATCCTCAATCAGATGACACCGCACAACACAGGTATCGCTTTTAATCTTTCAGATGCCTACACCATGTATAAAACCATACCGAATATATTCGAGAAAAAAGACAACAAGATCAAACTGGCGATCTGGCAGGACTTTCATCCGCAGGATCACGGTGAGACCAATCTCGAAGGTATCGGATTTGTGCCTGTAAAAGAAAATACTTATCTCGGTATGGCGCATGAAGACCCGCTTATCCTGGCCGATCTGTTTCACGAATCCGGCCGTCTGATGAAAATCTCACCGCCACAGATCAAGCGTATCGATACCACCGAATTTTCTCTTGCCTGGAGCGTCTCGAAAGCTTTGCCTCTGCAGGACAAATCAACTGCGGTTGTCTATTTTTCACAAAATTATACCAAAATCTTCTTTATGAAAGAAGATATGGTTATCTCCGTTTTGCCGGCAATTCATGAAGGCGCCAGCTCTGAAACCGTTTGTGAAACCGCATTTTCAAAAATTCTATTCGAGCTCGATTCCGGTAATATATCGGCCCTGAACAATATCATCCTTGCCGGAGAACTGGACGCCTGTGGCGCTGAAAAGGTGTTTAAAGAAAAATTCAACAATGTCAATATTCTTCGCTTTAAACCGCCGGCGACCAAACTGGCACCCTATCTTAAAAACCAGAAACAAATCGCAAACTATGCGGTTTCCATATCACTCGCCATCAAGGTTCTTGACAAGAAAATTAAAAGACCTTATCATCAAAACTTTTTACCCAAACGCGTATATGACAAATCCGCACTCTATAAAATCAGCTGGCACGGTTTTATGTTGATGACGTTTCTCTTCATCGGCGCCCTGTTTCTAACCATTCAAACGATAAGTAATTTTCAAACCATCAGAAAAGAGGGAAACACCGAAAGGCGTTTAGACAACGAATTATCGGGCCTTGCCTTCATCGCCACCCAGGTCGACAGC
>CAZSOP010000245.1:0-6712 GCA_964608385.1 uncultured Cytophagia bacterium | reverse complement strand
ATGTGGAAGGCGAAGCCATTCTGCTGCTGCTCAGCGAAGTCGGCATCGCGGCCTCGTCCGGTTCGGCCTGCACGTCCGGCTCGCTGGAACCGTCGCACGTGCTGCGGGCTATGGGCGTGCCGTTCACAGCCGCGCACGGGTCCGTGCGCCTGAGCCTGAGCCGCTTCAATACCGACGCGGACGTGGATTATATTCTCGCCCACCTCCCGCCGATCATCGAACGCCTGCGCCAGATTTCGCCGTTCGGCCGGGGTAAAGAAGAGCCGGTTTAAGATAACGTGAGTTCGGATGAAAATACCTCCAAAATCCCGGCGCGACGGGCTATCTCGGCCAGCATAACAAGCTCGTCCGGCCGGCGTACCGTCATCACAAACACGAGGGGCTTTCGATACGAATAATCTTTTCTTCTTGACAGCCTCGTCACAGGATGTCATGTTTTGCTCGTGAAATGCTCAGCGTTATTCATGCCATCTGCGCCACAAGCGCAAGGAGCAGAAGCCTATGCCACAACTTCGCTTGCTCTCGACAAGTCAGCGCGATCTGCAACCCCTTGTCCAGGCGGCATTGCAGAATGAATTGCGCTTGTTAGAGGCCGGAATTCGGCAAACCCAAACACGCTTGCGTCTCTTCGAAGAACGGTACCGGATGACGACCGCGATGTTTATCGCCCAATATGAGGATGATGCTTTTGAAGAAACGCTGGATGCGATAGAATGGATCGGAGAATACCGCTTGCTGCAACGCCTCCAGGAAAAAGCCGCGATCTTACAGGACATCCGGTTTGCGAATTGAGGAATATTTTCAGCATATCCAGCAGATTGTCGCGTCCAGCGCCGTGATTCGGCTCTCTGAACTGAGTTATCAGAAACGAGGTTCCTATGAGGGGTTTTTGCGAGGCGAGTTGTATTGTGTTGACGGGTCAAGGCTCCATGTGCGGGAATTTGTGGATACTGAAGGCAGCGTTGCTCGCCTGATGTATGCCTATCATTACGTGAATACCTCAAACGAACTTATTTTTCGGTATGATAACACCGGCCATCATAAAAAGCTTGTCCTGCCGACTTACCCTCACCACAAACATGACGGTTGTGAAGAACATGTGATCGCCTCCGATGCTCCGGACTTATCAAGCGTATTGCAAGAAATTGAGTTGTGCATTCGCTTGCCGTAGAAACTGCTTGCTCCGAAGGGCGACGAGGGGTCATAAAAAAAGCTGTCAGATCGTGTGGAACGGTCTAACAGCTTGCCATTGAACGCTTCTGGCGATACGCTTTACTGAGGATCCAGGATCGTGCCGTCCACATCGTGAGTAAGCACAGTTTGTCAATCAGTTTGTTCGACATGCTCAGCGAAATCGGCATCGCGGCCTCGTCCGGTTCGGCCTGCACGTCCGGCTCGCTGGAACCGTCGCACGTGCTGCGGGCTATGGGCGTGCCGTTCACAGCCGCGCACGGGTCCGTGCGCCTGAGCCTGAGCCGCTTCAATACCGACGCGGACGTGGATTATATTCTCGCCCACCTCCCGCCGATCATCGAACGCCTGCGCCAGATTTCGCCGTTCGGCCGGGGTAAAGAAGAGCCGGTCTGAAGCATCATCGGGCAGCCCGGGGGCAGCCTGGGGCTCAAGCTCCAGGCTTAAAGCCGAAGCAGGCTAATGAAGATTAAGAAATAAAACGTACAATATCAACTTTGTTCGTCTCGACTCCGCTCGACGAGCGGGCCGTTTCCCGATCAGCCTGTCCTGAGCGAAGTCGAAGGGGAGTCGAGGGAAACATTGTCCGATTATTTATTTAATCTTCATAAGCCCGCTATTGAAGCGCAGGGTGTCAGCCTTGGGAACGTAATTTAACCCTGCGAAAATCGGCGTCATCTGCGGATGTGAAATTCTGAAAATTTGAGTGAGTGGTATCATTGCGGATTGCTATACGTACCCGGACAGAATTTTACGCATCGAGTCTCCTTCGGCCAACTCAGGACAAACTGCTCAGAGTGACCGTCATATTGGACGAATTTGAAACATGAGCCCGTGCAATGTCCGACTGTTTTTTTACAATCTGCGTCTATCTGCGAAATCTGCGGATGTCACAGCAGTATTGAAATTTATCGTTTGATGCAATCCCAATACGCGCTAAAGGCCAGTTCGCAATAGTGTGTATCGCGGAACCGTTCCGGGTGCTGTTGAAAATGTGCCCCCATAACGTGAACCAGCCCGCTTGCCAGGTCAAACAACAGGTCTGTCGGCATGTCCTTCAACACATCCTGCTGCTGGCCATCCTCGATGAGGTCATACAGAAATCGGAAGCGCTGCACGCCCTGTTCGCGGGTCAAATTGGAAATATACGGCGAGGATCGGCGTGCCATTAAACCCGTGTTCGGTAAACAACTTCAACGCGGCCTGCAAAAGGGCCTGCCGCTTATCGAGTGGCGCTGAGGACATCCGCAATTTTCTCCGTGAACTTTTTTAAATTAGATTGACTAATCAGTCAATATTTCTGGCACGGGGGTTCTCTGTCAAGAAAAATATTAAAAAAATTATTTTTTGCTTGACAGGAAATTTCACGTTTATATAATTGGTTCAACCAGTCAACAAATAATCCAGATGACCAGTTGTCCAATTTAATTTAACTGGTCCGGGTTGCTGTGATCTGGCACCGTGTACACCGTGTGCGTTTAGACCATATCACCAAAAGGAGGGATGCGGGGGAGCACACCAGTACGACCCGGGACAACCGGGAGTTTATGAAAAGAGTCGCAGCTATTAACTCGAGAAGGAACTTTGCAAGAGAGGGCAAATGGTATGAAAGCTAAAAAATTTGTGTGGGTGGTTGTGTTGCTGATTTCGTTAGCTCTGATCATGCCGGCCGAGCAGGCGGCCGCCAAAAAAATCATTCTGAAAACTCAGGCTATGTTTTCCCTGAGCATGCCGCTGTTGGGGAAACCGCTGGTTTGGTTTGCCGAAGAGATGGAGAAGGTCAGCGGGGGCGAAATCGTGTTCAAACTGTACGATCCGGGCAAACTCGTGCCGGTCGTAGAAATTCTGGAATCCGTTTCGAAGGGGCATATTCAGGCCGGGTATGCAGCGCCGGCGTTTTGGATGGGCAAAGTGCCGTCCGCGCCTATTTTCGGCAGCGTACCCTTTGGCCCCGAAGGCCCGGAATATATGGCCTGGATGTTCCAGGGCAACGGGCTCAAGCTGTGGCAGGAAGCCTATGACAAGGCCGGTTACAATGTGAAGGTTTTTCCGGTCATCCTGTGCCCGCCGGAAACCTCGGGCTGGTTTGCCAAAGAGATCAAGACCGTAGATGATATGAAGGGCCTGAAAATGCGTTTTTACGGCCTGGGCGGGTCGGTCATCGAAAAACTGGGCGCGTCGGCCACCATGCTGCCGCCGGCCGAGATTTTCCCCTCGCTGGAAAAGGGCGCGATTGACGCGGCTGAGTTTTCAAGCCCCTATGTTGATGTCAGTCAGGGATTTTATAAAGTCGTCAAATACAACTATTTTCCCGGCTGGCACCAACAAACCTCGATTCATGAATTGATTATCAACAAGGATGTCTGGAACAAGATGAGTCCCATGCAGCAGGCACAGATCGAGATGGGCATCCGGGCGTCGCTGCTTCAGACGCAAGCCATCGGCGAGGGCAGTCAGGGCGCAGTCATTAAGGAAAATGCTGAGAAGCGTGGCGTCAACAACATGTACTGGCCTCCGGAACTGTTGGCAGCCTTCAAAGAAGCTTGGGAAGAGGTCGTGCAGGAACAGTGCGCCAAAGATGAGATGTTCAAGAAGGTCTGGAATGATCTGTCCGCGTTCCGGGCCGAATACAAGGTGTACAGCCGCCTGGGATTTCTGCCCAGAGCAGGCGGGGCCGAATAGCCTCGATTCTATTGTTGTTGCAGCAAATAAGGATTAACCGACCGGGCGGGAGAACCTCGCTCCCGCCCGGCCACAGGTCAGTCCCCGGGCTACTCTACCGCACGGCGGGGGAGGGAGGCTGCGCGGGCTGAGGGTCTGAAATGAGCGATACACAGGAGAATGCGCCCCGTTTTTGTCAGGTCGTTGACGGCCTGATTCGCCGCATCGGGAAAGCCGTTGCATGGCTCAATACGTTGCTGGTCATCAACATCCTGGTTCAGGTGATTTTGCGCTACGCGCTCGGTGAAGGGAAAATCTGGCTGGAAGAGCTTCAGTGGCATCTCTACGGCGTGTGCATCATGTTCGGCATCGCCTACGGCATCATCGAGGATGCCCATATCCGTCTCGATCTGCTGCACCAGCGGTTTTCCCCTCGAAAAAAGGAATATGTCGAATTTTTCGGCACCCTGTTCCTGATTTTGCCCCTGGTGACCATTCTGTTTTTTCACGGGCTGAGTTTTGTGCAAACCGCCTGGCGAGTCAATGAGATGTCGTCCCATCCGCTGGGGCTGCCCTGGCGCTGGCTGATTAAATCGGTGATCCCGATCAGCATGGCGTTGATCGCGCTGGCCTCGGTGTCCAGGATGATCCGCGCGGCCGCTGTCATTTTCACGAAACACACGATCGGAGGGAAATAAGTTATGGAAACGAGCGACATCCTCGTCATCTGTATGTTTGTGACGTTTATCAGCCTGCTTTTTACCGGATTTCCGATTGCCTTCGTGCTGGGCGGGACGGCTGTGATCTTTGCCATCGTCGGCAATCTGGCCGATGTGTATCTGGATACCATGACCGGTCTCGATTATAATGTGCTCGGCATGATCGTCGGCCGCATCTTTAAGCTGATGAGCAACTGGGTGCTGGTGGCGATCCCCATGTTCATCTATATGGGCTTGATGCTCGATCGTTCGGGGATTGCCGAACGCATGATGGAGGCCATGCAGGACTTGTTCGGCAAAGTCAGAGGCGGGCTGGCTATTGCGGTCGCGGTGATCGGGATCGTGCTGGCGGCTTCGACCGGGATCATCGGGGCCTCGGTCGTGTTGCTGGGCGTGTTGTCGCTGCCGGTGATGCTGCGCCAGGGCTATGACAAGACGCTGGCTCTGGGCACGGTGGCCGCTTCGGGAACCCTGGGCATTCTGATCCCCCCGAGCATTATGCTCGTGATCATGGCCGACCAGTTGAGCCTGTCGGTTGGCGACCTGTTCATGGGCGCGGTCGTGCCCGGCCTGATCCTGGGCGGGCTGTACATCCTGTATATTCTGATCGTCGGGCTGCTCAAGCCCCGGGCCGCGCCGCTTTCCGAGACCCGCCGCGACCTCTCGCCGGCCGTCTTTGTGGATGTGCTCAAGACGATTGTGCCGCCGTTCGGCCTGATTGTGCTGGTGCTCGGCTCGATCTTCACCGGGATTGCCACCCCGACCGAGGCGAGCGGCGTGGGCGCAATCGGAGCCTGCCTGCTCGTCTGGAAAAACAAGAAATTGAGTTTTCAAGTGTTCAAGGAAGTCAACATGATGACCTTCAAAACGTGCGGCTATATCTTCGGCATCTTTTTCGGGGCTCAGGCGTTTGCCCTGGTGCTCAGAATGCTGGGCGGCGATGAATTTATCGAACGGATTCTGCTGGGGCTGCCCTTCGGAGCGCACGGCACCATCGCGGTCATCCTGTTCATGATCTTCCTGATGGGGTTTTTCCTGGACTGGATCGAGATCAGCCTGATCTTTCTGCCCCTGCTCTCTCCGGTGATCTCGGCGCTCGGCATCGGCGTTGACGGGTACGGGCTGATCGAAAGCCCGGAACTGGTCTGGTTTACGGTGCTGGTTGCGGTGACGCTTCAGACCTCCTTTCTGACGCCACCGGTGGGATTTAGCCTCTTCTTTCTTCAGGGGGTGGCTCCAAAGGGAGTAACCCTGCTGGACATCTATAAGGGAATCGTGCCCTTTGTCATCCTCCAACTCATCGGCCTGGCGGTCGTGCTGTTTTGGCCGCAGTTGGTGCTGTGGCTGCCGGCGATGATTTATCGCTAAAGCCCGACTGATGCGTGAACAGAGATGAACAAGGGAAACCGAATTTCGCAACCGGAGGATACCATCAGATGCTGCACATCGAAAACATGCAGATTACGACTTTAAGTGAAAACTCTGTCGCCGATATAGACTATCTTGCCGAGTGGGGCTTGAGCGTCCATATCGCGATCGAGGGAGGGCCGGCCATCCTGTTTGACACGGGAAACGGCCGGACGTGTACCGAAAATGCGGCCGTAGCGGGCATCCGGCTGTCGGCGATTGACCTGATCGTGCTCAGTCACGGCCACAGCGACCACACCGGTGGCCTGCGGCCGGTCTTGCAGACGATTCGCTCCGAGCAGCCGGAACGCCCGCAGGTGGACGTGCTCTGCCATCCGGCCGCCATTGAGCCGCAATATGTTAAACATACGGATACCTATTTTTATCGAGGCTGCCCCTACCACATTGAGGAATTAAGGAGGCTGGGGGCTTATTTCAAAACGTCGCCGGCGCCGGTCTGGATCAGCGACGACATCGTCACCAGCGGTGAGATACCGATGCAGACCGATTTTGAATCGGTCGCCCCGATCTGTTTTCTCAAACAGGGGGATGAGTATGTGGAAAGCCCGGTCATGGATGATCAGGCCCTCTTTTTGTTGACAGATCAGGGGCTGGTCATTATCCTGGGCTGCGCACACCGGGGCATGATCAACACGATTCTTCACGCCAGGGCCGTTACCGGCATGGAGCACGTTCACCTGGTCATCGGCGGCACTCACTTGTTGAACACCCCC
>CAZSOP010000244.1:0-6755 GCA_964608385.1 uncultured Cytophagia bacterium | reverse complement strand
ATCACCGGTGATTCTTCCTATATAGAGAATACGATTCTGGACGGAAATTTTCAGGGAAGCGTTGTGACCTGGGACGAAGATGAAAATGAAAACACTTTATTACAAGGTTTTACGATTGTAAATGGAATGAACCAGCAGGGCGGTGGTCTTCATATCGCCAATTCCTCTGAGCCGGTTATCAAAGATTGTATTATTAAGAACAACGTCTCTCATATCGCCCAGATTGATGATGGCGGTGGCGGAATTCATATTTCCGGCGAATCATCGCCTGTATTCATCGGATGTACGATTAGCCATAATTTTGCCAAGAGTCCGGGTGGTGGTGTTTTTATTACCGGTAATTCGGATGTTATTTTTGAACGTTGCCGGATTTTTAACAATGTCACCAGTGATAATATTTATTATCGCGGTGCAGGTTTGTATTGCAAAGACGCCACTGTAGATTTGTATCACACCCTGGTTTACGGCAATGCCGCAAGCGGTGAAGAGAGCGCCTTAACCTTTGCAGGCACAGCGGATGCAGAAATGACCAATTGTACAGTGGCCATGCATGAGAAAAAAGCCATCGAAGCGCTGGGGACAAGTTCGCTGACCATTCGCAATTCAATCCTCTATAATGCCCCGGCTGAAATGACGGGTAACATTACCATCGAATATTCAAATGTCCGCGGAGGGTATGAAGGACAGGGCAACATTGATGAGGAGCCTCTGTTTGCCGATCCATACAATGGAGATTTTACTCTATTGCCCAATTCTCCCTGTATCGATGCCGGCAATCCTGCTCCTGAATACAAGGACACTGAAGATCCGGATAGGCCTGGTTCTCCTTTGAATCCTGCCCGCGGCGGGCTGGCAAATGATATGGGGTCTTTTGGCGGCAACATGAAAAGTCCGGTTTATCCGCAACACATTGCTGCAGTTCCGCTTCGCGATGGATCAGCGCGTGTTGCTTACAGCAATTCTCTTGATGCTTTTGACCATGGGACGCCGCCTTTTGTCTGGAATATCGTCCGGGGAGAATTACCGGACAACCTTGTTTTGGACAATCAAAGCGGCATTATTTCAGGCATCCCTGAAGAATCGGAGAAAAACACCTTTCTGGTTTTAGCAGCGGATGAACAAACTTCTGCAGAACGGATTACAGAGTATTCAATAATCATTCTAAACAATCAAATTGTAATCGTTACCGACACCTTAAAAGCGGGAACGCTTGATACGCCCTACAATGAGACAATGGAAGCTCAGGGCGGAGAAACGCCCTACGCCTGGTCCATTCAATCCGGCGATTTACCGCCGGGGCTCGACCTCAACAGTCAAAATGGTGTGATTAGCGGAACGCCCTCTCTTGCCGGCGTTTTTGATGTATTGATTCGAGTACAGGACAACTCGGAAATATCGCTTGATACAACCAAAGCTTTTTCCCTTTCCATTGAGCCTCAGGAGCTTGTTATTGTTACTGTGGAGCTGGATACTGGTAAAGTGAACGAGATTTTTAGTGACGGGATAAAGGCAGAAGGTGGTATAGAGCCCTATTCATGGTCGCTTGTGGACGGGGTGTTACCCACGGGATTGATCCTGGATAGCGGCAGTGGTATTATAAGCGGGATTCCTCTCGAATATGGCGAATTCTCTCTGACATTGCAGGTGACCGACAACTGGAATGACCCTTCGGTGAAAAGAAGGACCTACAATTTGAGGATTATACCGGCGGATCTCGAAATTTTCACTGAATCGTTGGCTGCAGGTCAAATGTTTGAGGCGTATGAGGATACCGTGTTAACCAGGGGGGGTACCGATTCTTTGCTTTTTACGCTTACAGCAGGTCATCTGCCGGACAGCCTTGAAATTGATGCTGCCAGTGGTATTATTTCCGGAACCCCAACGGAACATGGCCAATTCCCCATAACGGTTCAGGTTGCTGATCAAAAGGAACCGGCTTTTGTTCAAAGCAAATCCTATGTGCTCTCGATAGATTCGCTTGATCTGCAAATTATAACCACGAGACTGGACTCCGGCAAGCAATTTCAGTTTTATAAAGATTCGCTTAAGGTTGATGGAGGGCTGCCGCCCTATACCTGGTCTTTAATTCAGGGTGCTTTGCCGCAGGGGATGGAATTTAATTCGAGCAATGCTGTTCTTCATGGAGAGCCCGTTGAATTCGGTTCCTATGAGTTGGTTTTCAGAATTGAGGACAGCCAGCCGCCGCCGGTGGTAAAGAAAATTACGCTTATATTGTATATTGAACCGTCGCCACTCAAAATTACCACAGAGGCTCTAACGAATGGCGGTTATAATGACTTTTATAGCGATACGCTCAAAGCCGATGGAGGTATGCCGCCTTATAGCTGGTCATTTGCTTCCGGCATAATACCTCCGGGGTTGACGCTGGCAGACAGCAGTGGTATTTTGAGCGGTCAGCTACAGGCTGCAGGTGATTTTGAATTCGTTGTTCAGGTAACGGACGCTCAGACGGTACCCGTGGTGGCTATGATGTCTTATAGGATTACGATTTCCCCACCGGCTTTGACAGTAACCACAACGGTTCTGGATTCCGGCAAGGTCGATCAGTCCTATTCCGAAACACTGACAGCAGCAGGAGGTCATCCGCCATATCAGTGGGAGATTGTGTCCGGACAACTACCGATAGGTTTGGAATTGGATGTGATACGGGGTGAATTGCGTGGAACCCCAACACGCTATGGAAGCTATGATTTTGTTGTGAAAGTGGTTGACTCACAAACCCCTGTCGCTGTGGACACGCAAAAAGTTACCTTAATGGTCTTGCCCAGAGACCTGCAGATTGTCGATCAGGATATCGATAGTGCAGTAGTGAATATGAATTATGCGGATACATTGTCCGTTATCGGCGGTATTCCGGATTACACATGGATACTGGCAGCACCGGTAACTGGATTTCAACTGGAGCCTAAAACCGGTATACTCTCTGGCATACCCCAACAGGTGGGAACGTATATACTTACTGTTTACGTAGAGGATTCTCAGGAACCTGCCGCACGCGACACGATGGTGATAAATCTATATGTAAAAGAACAATCCACAAGTGCGATAATGGATCAGCAAAATGATATTCCGCTGCACTATCGTCTGGGTCAGAACTATCCCAATCCTTTTAACCCGACGACCTCGATTACTTATGATTTGCCGAAAGCGGGATGGATTACACTGGGTATTTATGACCGGCTTGGCAGAGAGATACGGATTGTTCGGGAACATAAAAAGCCGGGCACGCACACCTATATCTTTCGAGCTCTGGATTTACCAAGTGGCATATATTTTTATACTTTGCGATGTCAAGATTTTATTGATCGGAAAAAAATGATTTTGGTAAAGTAGGAAGATTTCCCAAAACCAGTTGTAAAATACAGATAATCTTCCATGATTGTGTCTTCCGGCAGGAACCTTCTGTCGGAAGACGCGTTAGTATAAAGGTGGTTTTGAATTAAAGCCTATACATTTTGTGAAATTTTCGCTTTGGTTCTTTTTCGGGAGGTTGGTTTCAAGAGAAAAGTTTTAGAGAGGGCAGAGTCCCCCTCTGGGCTTTAATGAATCGAGATGTTGAAATCAACTGAAAGGAGCAACCCAATGAGCCAATTTACCTCTATCCCCTCCATCCGTTTTTTTGCTTTCGCTTTATGCTTATTCATGCTCGTTAATGTCTTGCCGGCTCAGGAAGAATCCAAATCGCGATTACTGGAGGCTGGTCAGGTCTACTTGTTAAAGACTGACGCGCATACAGGCGATATGGGCTCTACCCAGCCCAAACAGGATGCCAATGATGGGAAAAACGGGGACAATCCCTATTTCATTCGACACAATATTGCCAGAGCTCATCTGAATTATTGGTATTCCTCAAAAAAGCAGGTTGAAGAAGGTGAGCCCGATCCTAATGGTGACCAATGGGTGGATTACAGACCCCCTATTCATATAATCGGGGCTGGTCGTTATTCTATCCGGGCGCAGTACAGAGAAGGTCGAAACCGGGCACCCTATCCTGCAGTGTATGTAATTCATCATCAGGGGGGCGAAAGCCGTATTGAAAAAGTTCAAAATGTACCCGGCACCGGTGGTTTGGTGTGGCTGGACCTGGGTCGTTATGAATTGGCAAAAGACGATTATATTCGTGTCCTCGACACCGGCGCCAGTTCAATCTCATTCGGCGATATGGAATTCACTTATTTAGGGCCATCTCTATCTGCCCCCAATAAGGATGATCTGGGATTTAAATTGCCGATTTTATGCGAGTTGCATGGCAATTTTCCCAATCCATTTAATGCAGGCACGATGATTCAATATACCCTACACGATGCAGCAGCGGTAAATCTGGAAATTTATGATCTCATGGGTAGAAAACAAGCAACGTTGGTAGAAAAGCAACAATCCCCTGGGTTTTATTCCATTCGATATAATCCTCTCAACTTGTCTAGTGGCACTTATTTTATTCGTTTAAGTGTCGGTTACATGTATCTGACTTGCAGTATGATTTATATAAAATAAGTTGTAAAACGGAAATAATCTATTTTCATGAATAGGTACTTGATTATGATCCGGCGGTTTCATATAATATTATCATAGTGATCTTGTTATTTAAAGGAAAACTTGATGATGGCTGACTGGACAAAAATTCTTGTTCTGGACAATCAGGTACAGGCACAGGTATTGGAAGAAACGTTAAAAGATAACGGCATTCCTCACGTTATTCGCAGTTATCATGATTCTGCGTATGATGGGTTGTTTCAACAACTAAAAGGGTGGGGGCATGTCGAAGCTCCTGAAGAATACCGTCAAGAGATTTTACGGATTTTTCGGGAAATCAATAACGCGGATGAATGATATGATTAAGCATATTAGAGACATTCCAACCGAGACGGTCACAGCCGAAGAAAAGGCCTACAAGCAGGTTTTGATCGGACAGGATCTAGCGCCTCATTTCGCGCTCCGGCGTTTTGTTATCAAGGCCGGTGGTCAGATACCTGTGCATACGAATACAGTGGAACACGAGCAATTTGTATTGGCGGGCCGGGCTGAAATCGGGATTGAAGATAATGTCTATAAGGTGGAAAAAGACAATGTCGTTTTTATTCCGGCCCGGGTTTCACATTGGTACGAGGTTCTTGGTGAAGAGGATTTTGAATTTCTCTGTATCGTACCAAATCAAACCGATAATATGGTGCTTTTAGAGCGGAAATAGGCATTTGAAGCAAAGGGAATAAAATGATCGAATGGTTTGTCGGATTAAACCCGGTTGTTCAGGCTTTGATTGCCACATGTTTTACCTGGTTTATGACGGCCTCAGGGGCGGGAACCGATTTTATCTTTAAGAGCAATAACCGCACTTTACTCGATGCAATGCCGGGATTTGTGGCCGGTGTTATGATTTATGTGGTTGTGGAAGCGTTAATTCCGGAATCGCAAGTAGAGAGCAATAGCGACGTTTCGACCACGGGATTAATGCTGGGGTTTGTCGTCATGATGATATTGGATGTTGCATTGGTTTAAAATAAAATGCTTCGATTTAGAAAAACCAGAGATATTGAAAATTGGAGAGATCCTATTGTTAAGAGCAATACCACAGAATTTCTTGCTGTGGAAAGGACGAGAATGGCCAATCAAAGAACACTTTTGGCCTATGTTCGTACCTCTCTTGCATTTTTGCTTTTGGGATTGGGAATTATAAAATTCTACCCGCATAGATATATTTTTATTTTAGGAGGGCTGGGTATTGCCTGTTCCACGGTCATATTTGTTGTTGGCGTCTTTCAATTCTGGCGCACACAGAACAAACTTTCTCAATGTGTCCGAAACATAAAAGAAGATTGAAAAAAAAGTTGTTAAATTACAGCAAAGAAAGGCAGGACAACAGAGAGATGAATCGATTTTCAAGAAGAAATTTTTTGAAATTATCCGGAGTTGCGGCGATCTTATCGACGAGCAAGCCGGGTTCATTGTTGGCCAGGGAGGATATTCTTAAACCGCCAAAGCTTAAAGCAGGTGATACTGTCGGAGTGATCAGCCCTGCGGGTATCACCTATGAACCCGTCAGGCTGGAAATTATGAATGATATTTTAGCGGCACTGGATTTTAAAATGAAAGCGGGCTCTCATGTTCTGGATCGCTGGGGATTCCTGGCAGGCACCGATGATGCCCGGGCCGGGGAGATCAATACGATGTTTGCCGATCAGGAGGTGAAAGCAATTTTTACCCTTCAGGGGGGATGGGGATCGGCCCGTTTACTGCCACTTTTGGACTATGACCTGATTCGCAGACATCCGAAAATCGTACTCGGGTTCAGCGATATCACGTCATTGCTTATTGGTATTTATGCAAAAACCGGGCTTTGTACTTTTCATGGTCCAACCGCTAATTCGACCTGGAATGATTTTACGGTCGATTATTTAAAAAGGCTGTTGTGCCAGGGAGGAAATGTTTATTTTGAAAATCCGCAAGACAAAGGTGATCATCTCGTGGCCGTTAAGAACCGCGTTTGTACGATTACACCCGGCAAAGCAACGGGCAGATTGGTTGGCGGCAATTTGACCGTATTGTCGGCTATTATCGGGTCTGATTATTTACCCAACTGGGAGAATCACATCCTTTTTCTTGAAGATATTCATGAAGATATTTATAGAATCGATCGCATGCTCACGCAATTAAAACTGGCAGGTGTATTGGACAAGCTGACCGGTTTTATTTTTGGTAAATGTAGTGATTGCGAGCCGGGAGGTGATTATAGTTCT
>CAZSOP010000243.1:882-6764 GCA_964608385.1 uncultured Cytophagia bacterium | reverse complement strand
AAAGGATAAAAGAATAAAATAGACGCAGGCAGACATTAGGCCACCGAGTAAAATATGAAAATAGTGAATCGCCTCCAGAAAAGTAGCAGCAAAACATTTGATAAAACCGGCACCGATCAGATTATAAAAGGGGGGTTGGGCATGTAAATAGTATAAACTCTTACAGCAATCCATCTTCAGAGCTGATGCCGGCAGGGTTTGCCAGAACCAATCCCATGTATATTTTCCGGACTCGTTTTGAATAAAGAGTCCGAGCAACTCCTTAATGGTCAGCGCTATCATGATATGCAACAGAAAAATTGCCAAAAATCGATACCAATCGTCTCTTTGAATTTTTTCGGGTAATCGGCTGCTTTCTAAAGGAGTTGTGATTTTTTTCCCTTTCCTCTGTGCTTGACCTGGCCTTATTTTAACAGAACCATTTTCTTGAGAGCGCTAAATTGATCAGCTTCGATGCGGTAATAATATACGCCTGATGCAACCCGCTTTTTATTTTCATTCAGAGCATCCCAGCGTATTTCATGATAACCCGGCGACAGCTGATCATCGACAAGCGTTCTGACTTGTTGCCCCTGAACATTGTAAATAATAATCCTGGTATGGGTGGAGCGTGGCAGTTGAAATCGGATCCTGGTGTCCGGATTAAAGGGATTTGGGAAATTTTGATAGACTTTGAAGGTTTCCGGTAGTGAAGCTTCTGCTTTGACCGGACCATAGATTTGCATCGCGCCATCCGATCCGAATGCTTTTAATTTATAATAAGAGTCACGAGCCTTCTCCGTTGTGCTGTCCTGATAGCTGTATAATCCCTGTGGTGAGGGTACGATCAGGTTCGGCGTCAGGATGCGATAATCTCCGTTTTCTCTGGAGCTGCGAAGAATTTGAAAGCCCATGTTATCCGCTTCATATTGTGTCTGCCATTCCAGTGTCGTTCCTTTAAAGGGTCTCCGGGTTGCTGAAAAATGACTGAGCTCGACATGGGTTAAGAGGGGATACCAGATTTTTTCAATTTGTTGTTCTCCATCAGAAATCGTGCAGCGGATTTTATGATGTTCACTGGAGTAATGACTGGTAATGAACATATAGCTGTTTTTGCCCTCTAATACCATCTTGCCGTCGACGTACCAGGTATAAACAATATTATCCCCTTCCGGGTCGGCTGCCAAAACTCTGAATTGAACCGTATCCGGTTTGGTGATCGTTGCCGGCAACTCATTGGCATAGATAAGCGTCGGCGGATAATTCCCAATAACTCTTATAAAAAGAGAGTCCTTGCCCATTCCACCTTGATTATCCTGAACGAGGAATTTCAGCTTGCGCACACCATAGCGATCATTCACTTGCGGCGTCCACTGAAACATATATTGTGTAGGATCCGAGGTGACTGAAAATTTTGCCGAGAAGGGTTTATCTTCCACCGTTGCCACCACAGGGTCATTATCTCCGTCTACTATTTTTACCATTTGAATAAATTCCTGTCCATACCAAATCGACAGGGTATCTTTCGGTATATTGACAAAGTAGGGAAATTCGTTTCTGACGCCTGTTGCTGTAAAGGTAACCCTAAAATCCGGTTGACCGGCTTTGCCGGCATGCAGAACATTATTACCCGGCGAGTTACCCAACAGCCAGGTGCATTGGGCTATGCCGTGGTCGTTGGTGGTATCTGCTGATTGTAATACCGATCCCTGATAAGGGTAGAAATTGACCACAAAATCCGGTACCGGGTTGCCATATTGATCTCTAATGAGTAGCTTTAGCGGATCCAGCAGTTGTCTACCTGCCGTCATTTGCTGGTTGTTCCCGTCTATGATCTGGATAGTGGAAGCAATATCCGCCCGGGCGATACAACGAAACAGGGCCGACCGGCTGATCAGAGAAGGAGATTTTGCCCGAACAATATAGTCGCCGGCTTTTTCGCCCGCTAAAAAGTAAACGGCAGCCACCCCATCTGAATTGGTCAGGACGGTATCCGGACCGACAAACCGGCCTCCGTTTCCATCGATCATTTGAAAATTGACCTTGATGCCGGGAATGGGATTGCCGAATGCATCGATAATCATCGCTCTAAAGGGGAGTTGTAATTGCTGCTTTACGGTACAATACTGCGGTGTACCACTGGAAGCAACAATATCCGCAGGCGCTGCAGGCATTCCTGTGACGGTTATCTCCAACGAGTCTGCTGTTGCCAGCTTGACCAGAACGTTTTGTGCACCTGCCTTGCTTCCCAGTCGATACGTGGCACTGGCCATACCATTTCGGTCGCTTTTTACCGGTTGTGGCTGAATAATATCCGCATCCGCCGATCGTGGCTCAAAGTTGACCTGCACATCATAGACCGGATGGCCGTTGTGATCCACAACTTTGACTTGAAGCGGTTTTGACAATGTGTCTCCAACCGTGCCTTCGAGCGGTGATTCAGAACTCAATTGCAATTCTGCCGGCTCTCCGTCGATGGCATAGGCCAGAAAGGTTTGAACGAGTCCCTGCAGATTTGGATGGGGGCTGGTAACCCGTACGTAAGTTGCGCTGTTATTTTCCGTGCCCAATACCAAAAAGGCCCGGCCGAGTCCGGCGGAATCCGTGGTTGTCGTAAAGGATGTCGCACCATTTTCCTGGAACTGACCCTGCCCCTGGCTTATTGTAAACTGAAGGGCGATATCGCGTACGGGATTATGATTGCTATCCTCCACTTTAATGACAAATGGATCGGGTAATATTGTGCCGCGATTGCCGCTTTGTTTATCGCCGGCCACCACGACTAAATTTCTGGGATCATCGGAATAAAAATCGACCTGGGTTGAAATATCGAATGAGGGGCTGTCGCTGATCCGTGCATGAACGGTTTTCAGGCCTGCTCTGGTGGATTTGATGTAACCGGTCGCTATCCCCTCTGTATTTGTCGCTTCTGAAGGTTGATGAACGGTGTTGCCTTCACCGCTGGTCTGCAGATATATGATTTTTCCGGCAACAGGATTGCCATATTGATCTTTTAATTCAACGGTGACCTTGGATTGAGAAGTGCCGTTGGCCAGAACCGGACCAGTGGCCGTGAGGTTTGATTTGATATTGTTCGGCTTTCCGGATAATAGAGAGGCCCATACGGTCAAAGGTGAATTAACGACATCCTTTTCATTGTTTTTAACCTGAATGCGCATTTGATTTGTTTTTTCACCGGCAGTTGTACCCAGATTCCAGAGAGTTTTTGCCATTCCATCGTTGCTATTCTGTATCTGAAATTTATTACCATCCTGTCCCAGTGTACTTTCCTGGTCTTGAATGCTGAAATAGACAGGATGAGGCAAAGTCAGAGGCTGACCGTTTCGGTCTTCAATCTGAACCTCTACTTGTACTGTTGATCCTGCCGCTGCCGTAATAAGAGAATCACCGGGAAGGGTCACTTTATAGGCAAAAGTCGGCAAGGATTCAACCGTGACCGTGATAACGGAAGTACTTTCATTTTTGTTGATCAGTGGCTGACCGTTGAATGAGGAACGAATATGCACCCAAACTTTTTCTGCTGCATTTCCCAGGATCAACTGAGCCGTGGCTATACCGTTTGGATCGGTCATAATATAAGCGGTATCAGAAGGCGCTGTGTTTTCAATATGCGCTGTTCGCGAAAAGGAGATAGCATTTAGATCGACGCGATGATTGGGAACCGGATTATTATAATAATCGGTGATCAGAACACGGATCGGTCGGTGCAGTGGTTGTCCGATGACGCCGGTATCTTTTTGAGCGGATTGCAATATCATATAGACCGGATTCGCAGATTTTGTATATGCACTGAATATCACGGGAGATTGACGCAAATGTTCACCGTTGGCCATTTCAGCTGTTACTTTTACCCGGTTGGAATCGGGTTGGTTACCCAGTGTCCAGCTTACCCGGGCGATGCCGTTGTTGTTGGTAAACAGAGTCAGTGTATCCTGACCGTTGACTTTACCCTCTCCCTGAATGATTTCGAAAAATACCGGATATCCTGGTTTAGGGTTCTCATAACGATCTGTTATCATAACTGTGGGGGAGAGGTTCATGTCTACAGAACCGGTCCAGGCGGTGTCTCCGTTTACCACCAGCAGGTCGGCATCTCCGGCTCTGGCGGATGCTCTGAACTGAATCGATGCAACATCTGCGTTATCCCTAACCGAAACCCGAACGATCTGATTGTGTTCACCCGCTGTTCTGCCGACGGTGAGCATAACGCTTGCTCTGCCGTTATTGTCCGTCTTAACAACCACCTCCTCGTTCAGACCGATACTTCCGCCGCCGGAAATGACCTTGAAAACGAGTTCCAGATTGGGAACGGGAAGTTCATACAGGTCTTGAGCCTTTACCACAAATGGTTGTTTTAATGTGCTCATCACATCGGTGCTCTGTGTCATATCTCCGGAAATTTTGATAAGCTTGAACACCTCACCCGGCAAATATTGACCGTGAAATTGTGCCGGGCTGCCCAGGAGATGTGCTCCTGAGACATTGGGGCGGAAAGAAATTGCAGATATTTTTTCTGCAAACAGAGGATTTTTTCCCATCGTATAGTCGACGATGGCATTACCGTCATTGTCGGTAAATGTATCTATGTAGCTCTTGTCATCGATAAAACTGCCCGATCCCTCCGTTGTAAACGTCACTTTATGACCCGGGCGGGGATTGTTAAAAGCATCTCTGACCTTAACCCCGAGTTGAATGCCCTCCTGTCCGGGTTGCGCATAAAAGGTGGTATCGCCCAATACCTCCATAACGTAAGCAGCATCGGGATCTCCGGTGAGTTGAAATAGAACGGGGTCGACCGTTTTATCCTGCAGATACACCAGAATTTCATTGTTCAGGAATCCGGCTTTAGTGCCGAGGCGGAAGCTTGTGACCACTGCTTCGCCATTGTTGTTGCTTTGGATTTGCATGGAGTCCAGACCATTGAGCTTGCCATTTCCCTGTAATACCTTGAACCATACATCAATATTGGCAACAAAATCCCCAAATGGATCGAGGACCCTCACCTTTAGCGGATCGGTAATAATCGAATTGACCTCGTATCTTTTTTTGTTGCCCGAAACGATAACAATTTGGCTTGCGGCAGGAGGTAGTACGGTAAGGCTAAAGGTGACTTGTCCGTTCGCTAGCTGCGGTATACCTTCAACTGTAATATTGCGGCTGCCGGCTGTGCGGCCGGCGGTATAATAGACCGAAACAAAGCCGTTGGCATCGCTCTCCCGGGTTACTTGCTGTTGCCCTTCAAAATGACCGTCGGTAAATTGATCGCTAAAACGGACGCTGTAGCCCGGCTTGCCGTTCCCATATTCATCTATCACTTTAACCACCAGCGAATCTATAAAAGTTCTTCCTGCCGATCGTTGTTGATTGTCACCGTGAATTTTAAGCAATCCCCTGGCCTGGTTGGCGAGACCGTGAGCGTAAAAATAAAGAGGAGCATTTAACAACGCCACATCAATTTTAACGACATTAATGCTATCTCCGGCGGCTTTTCCCACGGTTAAGCGTATAGAGGCAATACCATTTTGGTCCGTGGTATCCACCCGTGATTTGTATTGACCGTTGATCAATCCATCACCACTGATAATTTTAAACGGGACGGGAAAATTGGCAAATGGGTCCCCCTGCGCATTGACTACTCTGACCCGAAGCGGAGCAGCGAGTTCACTGTTTACCGGCGCTGCTTGTAGGTCTCCATCAGGTAATTTGATGATTTCGGTGGGGCCCTCGCCCTTGCGAATGGTAAATTCGAGGGCGGGGATATCCGGTTCTTCGGGAAGGGTTGCCTGGACGGTGGTTACATCCGAAATATAGCCCATTCTCAATTTGGCCGAAGCGGTTCCATTTGCATCGGATGAGACCTCAGTAGAAATCGTATCCGCAGC
>CAZSOP010000243.1:0-872 GCA_964608385.1 uncultured Cytophagia bacterium | reverse complement strand
TCTTGACTACTCTGACACACCCCATCCAATCACGCACCCAAATCGCACTAGCTCTGGCATTTGTTGCTATATTGATCCTGTAATTGAACCTGAAGATTTACCAGGTCACCCGCCTTGACGATTGTATCTCTGGCTGAGGCGTAGACCATGCTGGCCGGTTCAAGAGCTTCAGCATATACTGTAAAGACCTGTTCATTATCATTGGGTACGGTAGGGGCATAAGCGCGGACTTTGAGTGAATCTGCGCGTTCCGGAAAGGTGACGCGCGTATAAGCTATACCCAGTCCGTCGGTAACATTGGAAAAACGGTCGGGCGATCCTCCGGTTCCGGGAATACTTCCGTAAGCATTTGTTGTCAATAAGATTTTATCGACCTTGGTGCCCGGTTCCCGGTTTTTGATTTTAAACTGGACAAGCCCTTTATCCATGCGAAAGGCGTATTTCTGGAACCAGGCCCAGGAGGTCGTCACGTTTATCGGAGACCACTCTACTGTGTTGCCGTCAATGTCGAGGTAGAGTGAATTCTGTTTATCGTTCGGTGTAATCAGGCGCAGCCAGACGTTATAGATGCCGTTTTTGGGAATATAGACATTATAGAGAGCCTCTCCCTGGTTGTAAAGCTCGCCAATTCCGGTGGGAACGGAAATATACTGGCTTCCGGAAGCATTGCCGTCGGCATTTTTGCTGTAGATATCCAAAAATCCATCTTCTGCTTCCAGCCAGATATCACCAGTGAACTGGTCGGCAATCGAATCCGTGCTGAGAAAACCGTTTCCCTGAACTGTTGAAAATTCCACCACAATATTGGGCACACCGAGATTGTTGATATCCTCGGTTTTGACTTTGATAAATTCCGGCGGGGATTTGGTGAC
>CAZSOP010000242.1:0-6787 GCA_964608385.1 uncultured Cytophagia bacterium | reverse complement strand
GCTTATAAATATATAAAATGTATCAATGTGGACTCGTGGGGACAAATTCTGTAACTGGAGGCATATATGCGACACAAAGCTCTTTTTTTGTTGCTTTGCATATCAATATACAGTTCATTCGCGCAAACCTATGATTTTGGTGACGCACCTGATGGTGGATTGTTTTATCCCACCCTGCTTGCAAGCGATGGGGCCCGGCACCGTGAAAATGGGAAAACCGCCCTTTGGCTGGGCACATCCGTGGATTATGAAAATGACGCCTTGCAGGATAACACCTGTAACGGCGATGACAGTGATAAAAAAGATGATGAAGACGGAATCGTTTTTCATACCCCGCTGCGAGAAAACGCCTCAACCAAGATAACCGTTCAGGTAAGCGGTCAGGAAGGGTTTATCAACGCCTGGATTGATTATAATGAAAACCATTCCTGGCAAGACCGGAATGAACACGTTCTAATCAATGTACCGGTAAAAAAGGGCTGTAATACCCTGACGATCATCTCTCCATTGAATGATCCGGCCGGAACCTGTTCACCAGGTAACAAAATTGCGCGCTTTCGCCTGAGCTCCAAGCCGGATCTTTTGCCCACCGGAGAAGCTCCGGATGGTGAAGTCGAAGACTATAGAATACAACTCGTCGCCGCTATCTCTATTCCCATAACCTATGACTTTGGCGACGCACCGGATCCTAAATATCCCACCCTTATCGAAAATGACGGTGCCCGGCACAGATTGGATACCTTTAAAATCTTTTTGGGACAGGAAATCCCGGATCCGGATTTTACCACCTCAGCCAAAAATCCTAATGCCAACATCGATCCACAGGCAACCGGAGATGATCTCGACTATAATGACGATGAGGATGGCATCTCTTTTGACTCGGAGCTCTGTAGCGGTAAAGAAGCGCATCTGTCGGTAAGCGTCTCATCAGCCTGCTATCTCTTCGGCTGGATAGATTTCAACCACAATGGCCAATGGTCGGATCCGGAGGATCAAATATACCACAATAAATACCTCCCCGCAGCCGGAACCTATCCACTTGCCTACAGGGTACCCGATAGCGCTGCCGAAGGAATAACGTATGCTCGTTTTCGCGTCTCCTCCAGCCAGGACCTGAATTACCACGGTCCAGCCCCTGATGGAGAGGTGGAAGATTATAGCGTTCATATTTCAAATCCTCCCAATATAGAAATTAAAACGCCAAAATCCCTATCCGTGATGAAAGGACAAAACAGCACCCTGTCAATACTGGTTACGAACCATAGCAAGTCGACAACAGCCACCGATGTGACCCTGTACATATCATGGGCGAAACAACAGCTTGAATGGTTAGCATCCTGGCCGCAAAAAGGAGAATATAAGGATCATAAATGGCGGGTAGGAACCCTGGAACCGAAAGAACAGGCAGTATGCCAGATCCAGTTCAAAGCGCTCGGACCCGCCGGGGTAACAGCAGAATTTAAAACCTCTTCGAATCGCACAGCGCTATTAACTGATGGAAGCAATGAAGAAAATAATGACAGCATCACAAAAATCAACATCACCCAGCCGCTCGGCGATATCGAACTCGCTCTCCACCTTGTTGAGAACAGCCAGAATCATCAGACGGGAAAGGGAAAATTGACGTTTGAATTGCAAGCCCGTGTGCAAAACAGCGGTGAAACCGTTAAAATCGGCAAATTACAAGGAGCCATTATTTCCGACAGCAATTTGCCCTCGCTTATCACTGATCCTGAAAAAGATATACAATATACCCGGGGACTCGGACCGGAACAGGGATATAGCGGCATGGAACATTTCCATCTGAACAGTTCCGAGCCTTTATACAAAGTTCTCGAATTTTCCTATATGCATACCAGTCTGAACGATCCTGAATCAACCATCCTTCCTTTGGTATTGGACGAAACCTGGACGATGATCCTCAGAGTACAAATTCACTATACATTATCGGATCAGATCAGCACCTTTGCCTGGACAGAATTGGGGAATACACATCTGATAGAAACCCCCGAGGGCTCGATTCTCACCAGCGTAAAAGGCGCTGACCTCGATCAGCTGCTCTATCCCGTCGAACTGAGCCTTTTCTCCGCAGACATCAAAGGAAATGGTATAGAGCTAAAATGGATAACCCGGTCAGAAACGAACAATGCCGGATTTTATCTCTACCGATCAACTTCAAAAGAGGGTCCCTATGAATTGATCACAGATCAAATGATAGCGGCTGCCGGTAATAGTACAAAATCAAACACCTATAGCTACTTTGATTCAAACGCAAAAGCAGGAAAATCCTGTTTTTATAAATTGGCTGATATTGACCTGGACGGCAGAATAACCATGCATGGACCGGTAGAGGCGCATACGGCTCAGCCGGATAGATTTGTACTGGAACAAAACTATCCAAATCCCTTTAATCCTCAAACCACGATATCGTTCCATGTTTATGACGAAGGGAAATGCAACCTTTCCATCTATAATATCAACGGACAACTGGTCCGCACTCTCGTGTCAGAACATCTCAGACCAGGGACTTATAAAACCACATGGAACGGAAGAGATAATAGCGGACTGCTGTTACCCAGTGGCGTATATTTATACCGGATGAAAATGAACGACAGAGCTCAGACCAAAAAGCTGGAATTTTTGAAATAAGGCAATCTTTTATGCGAAATATGAAGGAGATTGAGCAAATAAATATTGCAGTTTTTGCAGAAATACCTACTTTAGATAAAAATCAAATGGAAATGGCAAAACATGAAAACGATTTCAATTAAAACCACAACCGTTGGGTCATACCCCCTGCCGACATGGCTGACCGTACATCCAACCGAAGAAGCCCTGATTGATGCAACACGGCTGGTCTTTGCGATTCAGCAACATTCAGGAATCGATTTACCCACGGATGGTGAACTGTACCGCTTTGATATAAATCACCCGGATACCAACGGTATGATCGAGTACTTTACCCGTTCATTAGCCGGAATCCGCAGTGATGTCGGCCAAAAAGAGTATGTCAAATTCAACACAATGCACAGATGGCAATTTCGTCGCAAGCCGGCGGGAGTGGTTGTTGATAAAATCGGAGAAGGCAGTCTCAACCTGCTCGCCGACTGTGAACGTGCGGCAAAAGTTGCCACCGCTCCATTCAAATTCACCTTGACCAGTCCCTATATGCTGGCACGGACGCTACTGGATGAATATTATTCGAACTTTGAAAATATGTTGATGGATATAGCCGGTGCCATGGCAGCACAGGTCAGCGACCTTCCCAGCGCCTGTGTTCAGATTGATGAAGCCAATATACCGGGAAAACCGGAAGATGCACCGCTGGCGGCAAGAGCAATCAACAAAATCTTGAAAAATATTAAAGTAGAGAGTGCCGTCCATCTTTGTTTTGGTAATTATGGTGGTCAAACCATTCAAAAAGGAACCTGGAATCAACTCATCGAATTTGTCAATCAACTCCAGTGCAATCACCTCATTATGGAAATTGCGCGCAGACCGGAGAATGAGATTCAGGTATTAAAAGAAATCAGACCGGAAATAGACCTGGGTATCGGCGTCATCGATATCAAAATCAATCATATAGAGACGCCTGATGAAATCGCCCGTAAACTGGAAAAAATAAGCGCTATCGTCGCTCCGAATCGTATAAAATGGATTCACCCGGATTGCGGATTCTGGATGCTAAAGAGAAGTATTGCCGACAGAAAAATTCAGGCCCTGGTGCAGGGACGAGACCGTTTTCTCGGCATAAAGTAAGCCTTGCAGCCAATCACTGCAAGGCTTGGTTCAGAGATAATATATCCATTCGGCGCTGCCTGCCTGCCAATCAATTGTCATAATAGAGAAAAAATTCATACGGATGCGGCCTCAGCATAATCTCCTTGACCTCGTTTTTCCGCTTATAATCAATCCAGGTTTTAATCACATCTTCCGTAATAACGCCACCTTTGGTCAGGAATTCATGATCCTTTTCCAGCGCATCCAGGGCTTTTTCAAGAGATTCCGGCACCTTGGGATATTTTGCCAATTCCTTTGCCGTCATATCATAAATATCGCGATCCAGAGGATCTCCCGGGTCGATCTTGTTTTCAATACCGTCAAGAACAGCCATCAACATCGCCGTCCAGGTCAAATAAGCGTTGCCGCTGGGATCCGGACATCTGAATTCAAACCGCTTGGCTTTGGGATTGGAATGATACATAGGTATCCGCACAGCGGCTGAACGGTTGCGTGCAGACATGACCAAATTTACCGGCGCCTCAAAACCGGGAACCAATCTGCGATACGAATTGATCGTGGGAGCCGCAAACGCAAGTATAGCGGGAGCGTGCTTGAGCAACCCACCAATACTGTAAAGCGCCAGCCGGCTCAACCCGGCATACTTGTCACCGGCGAATAGTGGCTGCCCGTCCTTCCATAATGAAAAATGAGTGTGCATACCACTGCCGTTATCCTCAAAAATGGGTTTTGGCATAAATGTAACGGTCTTTCCAGCCCGTTTGGCCACATTTTTGACGATATATTTGTACCACATAAAATGATCCGCCATTTTCAGCAAATTTTCATATTTCATATCGATTTCAGCCTGACCGCCTGTACCGACCTCGTGATGATGTGCTTCCACCACAATACCCACCTTTTTCATTTCCTTGGACATTTCACTGCGGAGGTCGTGATACGTATCGGTTGGACTCACAGGGAAATAACCGCCCTTATAACTGGGCTTGTAACCCAGGTTAGGCTCTTCGATTCTGTTGGTATTCCAGGCTCCTTCTACAGAATCGATTTGGTAGAACCCCATATTGGTGGTCTGGTCAAAACGAACCTCATCAAAAATAAAAAATTCAGGCTCGGGTCCGATTAGACACTCTGTGGCAATGCCCAGCTGTTTCATATAATCGATAGCCTTTTTCGCAATATGGCGGGGATCGCGGCTATACGGTTCCTTCGACACCGGGTCGACGATATTGGCGATAACGCTCAGGGTCGGGTCCCTAAAAAACGGATCGATGACAGTCGTCGAGGGATCAGGAACAGCAAGCATATCGGACATGTGTATACCCTGCCAACCACGAATGGAAGAGCCGTCGAATCCAACACCTTCAACAAAGGTATCCTCATCCCAAATCTCCACCGGAAAACTACAATGCTGCCAGGTCCCAAGCAGATCCGTAAATTTTAAATCTACCATCTCCGCGCCGTGGCTCTTTGCAAATTCAAAAAACTCTTTCGGTGTCATAACACCTCCATGATTTTTAGTCTTCGGGATTAACCATTCTTATTTAAAATAATGCAAAGATATTTTGCAAACCCCATGCCGAAAACAAAAAAAGCAGCACAAGCTAACCCCCTGTTTCTAATAAAAGCAAAAACAACGAAAACAGAATAAAAAAATCAAAAACGGATATAGTATTACATTTATGTAGAAAAAATTAAAATAATTACAAATATGTATAATACAAACCCTCAACCGCATCGCCTCGCCGCACGCTCCACCTGACAAAAACAGATCGATCAACTTTTTATTTTTAAACGAATTGTTTATCGGAAAGGCCGGACAATAAAAGGGGATGGGTAAGAAATCGACAGCAAGAAAATTGAGATGTTACATTGTTGTAGGTTTTTGTAAAAAAACTACACTAAAGTCTGTTTGAGGATTCAGCCTCATCTTGAGAGCGTTTTTTCCTTTTTAGGGAAAACACCCTGCAGAGCAGAATCGATGATCTTCTTTGCCTCCTGCGAGATATCGCGCTCACGCAGCCATTCCAGATAGTCCCGCTGATGCAGAGCGACCCATTCCAGCTCCTTACCGCGATGTTTGCCGAATGACATGATGGCCAAACCATTACGCCAATAAAATTTTTTGTCCGGTGTCAGCCATCTCGAATCGACGACTTTGCAAAACTCTGATGTTTTTTCTACCGATTGTAAATCGGGATATCGTCTGGTTTGGGAAGCAAAAACGTCAAGTGTCGCCTTTACATCCCCCAGTGCATCATGCGCATCCAGATGTTCCTTTTGACAATAAAATCGACAAGCCGCAGCCAAATCCCGGGGTTCTTTTTTATGATAGATGATCTTGACATCTACAATTCTTAATGGCTTCGTATGATAAGCATAACCACATCGCTTTAACTCTGTCTGCAGAAAAGGAATATCAAAGCGGACAATATTAAAGCCGGCTAAATCACAATCCGCCAGGAATTCAATAATCTTTTCCGCATAATCACAAAACACGGGCTTGTCCTTAACCATATCATCATTAATATGATGCACCTCGGAAGCCTCCCGTGGAATCGAAATACCCGGATTGACCAAACCACTCCACTCGTGCCTGGATTGATCCGGTGTGATTTTTAAAAAAGCAAATTGGACAATACGATCCCTCTCAAAATCCAGACCCGTGGTTTCGAGATCAAAAAACACCAATGGCCGATTTAATCTCAAGTGCTGCAGATTTGATTCTCCTTCCGAAGAATCAAAAGAAAGAGACTGTTGAACGTATTTACTCATCTTCCAATCCTTATTACACCATCAATATCGCAAAAAAATTAATAATTCTCAATGGAAATCGATATTCTATCCATTATACATATTTCTAAACCCTTTGTCAATGCCATGGCGCTTAAAAACAGTTACAGACAGCGAGTGAAATAAACTTGACATTATAAATGTTTTAGGATTTTTACCGATAAATAGCTACATTTAATCATGGGATAGTATAATGAGGAGCTGTGATGGGCGATTTTAATCTGATTATCAAAAAATTCTCCGGCGAACTTGA
>CAZSOP010000241.1:0-6789 GCA_964608385.1 uncultured Cytophagia bacterium | reverse complement strand
CCGGCACTGTGGAGTTTGACCCGCCCGGCGGTTCTTATGCGGAGAGCACGCTGGTGACAGTGACGGCAATTCCGGCTGACAATTGGGCGTTCAGTCATTGGAGTAGTGCCTTGTCCGGTTCCAGCAATCCGGATAGCGTCTTGATGGATTCAGACAAGGTATTAACGGTCACATTTACGGAATTGACGGGTATTGCAGACAATGTAAACAGACCCTTAACATATGAGTTGGGAGACAATTATCCAAATCCGTTTAACCCGGTGACGACGATACCGTTTGTATTAAGGAAATCCGGTTATACAACCCTTGCAGTATATGATGTATTAGGCCACAGAGTAGCCGAACTGGTCAACGATAATCTGAATGCCGGGTCTCACAAGGTGCAATTTGATGCGTCGGAATTGACATCCGGTGTTTATTTTTATAAAATTCGCTCCGGTGATTTTTTTGCAACGCGGAAAATGATATTGATGCGTTAGGATAAGCGCACGAGTTTTTATATAAAAGATATCACTGCTGTCTTAGATAATCAAAATCATTTGTACAAACTTATAATATGACATTTATATATTTTATGAGCTAAAAGGTCAAAACAGGTCAACAAGAATCTCACCACAGAGGAAAAAAGAGAGGACACAGAGAGAAAAATCAATTTAAAAGGATAAAAATAAATCAATTTATTTGAAATATCGAGCGAAAGTAAAAGTGAATTCAATACATCGCCGGAACGGCTAAAGACGATGCTGTTGCCGGTTGCTGAAACGTGGATAATTCATAATTTAAGATCACTTTATAGAGGAAAAACCATGAAAATCTTTAAATTTTTATTCGGATTATTTGTGATTGCTCTTACCCTTGCTATTGTATCGGGTTGCAGTTCTAAAAGCCAAAACCAATGGATGCCGGAGATGCTCTCGGAGGAGACTCAGAATGAGCATTTTTTACCCGATTTCTCTTATGCCGGTTACCATTGGGGTGAGGACCCGCTTCCTGATTTAACGCCAAAATTGAACGTCACCGCCTATGGAGCTATTCCTGATGACGGAAAGGATGATACTGACGCACTGCTGAAAACTTTTGCAGAGGCAAACAAGGTCGACGGACCGGTTGTGGTCAAGTTTCCAAAAGGTAAATTTATTCTAAAAAAAATTCTCTATATCGATCGCAGCAATTTTATTCTGCGCGGCGCCGGCAGCGGCAGAGACGGAACCATTATCTATTGCCCGTTACCTCTTTCCGATCTCGAAAGACCGGAATGTTTGGCTGAACTCGAAGATTATTTGACCTTTTACAATAAGATGCAACATATCCGGGATCTGGGTGTTAAAGTGCCTTTTTCATTGTATGCCTGGACCGGGGGATTCATATGGACCCGGGTTAAGGGAAAGCGCTTTAAACCCTATATGGAAAAATACAATACCCCACCGACCGTTTTGGCTACCGTTAAAAGCGGTAAACAGGGAGAGCACACTATTTCCGTTGAATCAGCCGAGAAATTAAAAGTCGACGATATTGTCAGTATTCACTGGTACAACACGGAAGGCAAAGCATCCAAACTTATCGAAGAAATTTATGATCATCAACCTGTGGAGATAGGGTCACGACACTGGCAGAATCCAAATTACCCCTTGACCACCCAGGAAGTTACCGTTATTGAGATCGAAGAAAATCAGGTAACCATCAAAGAACCGCTCATGCTTGACCTTCGGCCGGAATACGCGCCGGTGTTTGTCGAGTGGGAACACATCAAAGAAGTCGGCATCGAACACCTGCGCTTTGATTTTCCCTATGATCTTTACAACGGCCATCATGTAGAGGATGGGTACAGCGCCATTTTTTTGACCTCCACTGCCCATTCATGGATAAAAGATATTAAAATCAACAATGGCGATAACGGCATCTTAATGGATGATTGTGCCAATATCACCGTTGAGGATGTTGAAAGTACCGGCAGAACCTATCATTATACGGTCATGCTGGGTATTGCCTATAATATTCTCTGTAAAAATATTACCGTCAATGCCCCCTGCATTCATTCGCTCAGCTTTAATACCGGTGCCAGGCGCTGCGTAATTACCGATTGCGATATCAACGTTCAGCCCACGCTCGATCAACACAGCGGCTGTAATTATCAGAATCTTTTTGATAATATACGCATTATTGATAAAGAGCCCCACCATACCTTTATTACCGACGGCGGCGCCGGATACTGGAAACCGACTCATGGTGCCTTTTCTACCTTTTGGAATATTCAAACCGAATTTGATTATTGTCATACATCGGACAATCCCATACAGATAGAGGGCGTCCCTGATGGACCTTCAGCGCGCCTGGTTGGTTTTACGGCAAACTATCCGATGGAAATTTCCTATGGCCCCAACGCCTATATGGAAGGGATCAACAAAAGCGGTATTGCAGTACCCTCTTTATACGAGTATCAACTGCAAAAGCGATTATCTGAACTATAATCGAAATGATAAAAAGCCAGTCTTGTCAAAGGGAATGGATACAACCTCTTAAATAAGGATAAAAGTTGATGAAAACAGTGAACGGATGGATTGCGTGTTTGATAGTGATTCTTGTCGCTGCTCCTGCTCTCTTTGCACGCGATGTTCGCGTCCATAATGCAGCTGAAATAGAATCCATGATGCAAAACGCTCAGCCGGGTGATACCTTAACCATGGTAAATGGTCTTTGGATGGATGAAGACATCGATCTGAACGGAAAAGGTACGGAATCCAGGCCGATTCTCCTCAGAGCTGAAACGCCCGGTCATGTTGTCCTTTCAGGTACGTCTCGTCTTAAAATTAATGGTCATTATCTTGTCGTAGACGGACTCTATTTTCTTCATGCCTATATGGTGCGTTACAAGGTTCATTTGATCGATTTTGGCTCTCAATCCTACCGGTGCCGCTTGACCAATACCGTTATGATCGACTGCAATCCCGATGACTGGGGATTGTTTTACAAATGGGTACGGGCCAAAGGCACGCATCACCGCATCGATCACTGTTATTTCAGCGGTAAAAATCATCAGGACGCGCTGTTGAAAATTGTTATTCCGAATGATGGTCCCAGCTATTCCCGCATCGATCATTGCTATTTCGCAAACCTGCCGCCGGGCAAGACCGGCAATGGCTGGGAAACGATACGCATTCAGGGACCGGAAATCGCCGCCGGACATACCATTGTCGAGGACAATCTTTTTTACCAATGCGACGGGGAAGCGGAAATTATTTCACTCAAAGCCGGCGAAAATGACCTGCGGCGAAATACCTTTCTCGAATGTATAGGCTCGCTGACCTGCCGCAAAAATGTCGGCAACCGAATCTATAACAACTTTTTTATCGGCAACCATAAATACGGCACCGGCGGGGTGCGCATGTATAGCAAGGATCACGTTCTCACCAATAACTATTTTGAAAATCTCAACGGCGATAACGAATGGCGCGCTGCATTGACCTATATGACGGCGCAGACCGGGGTTCCTGAAGTGGAAAATGTCCTGGCCGCCTTTAACACCATGATAAACTGCAAATATTCCATCGAGATCGGTGTCGGACGCAGCAGCAGCTCAGGCAGAATCGTACCGCCGCGAAATTTAACATTTGCCAACAATATCGTTTACAATCCGGACGGGGAGCTGGTGCACTATCGCGAAAGCGTTACCGGAATGGTCTATGAGGGCAATATCATGTATGGCCCGTCCGTTGGTATACCGTTCACTGCCGGCATAGATACTCTTGATCCCGATCTGGAAATGGGTACAGATGGCTTGTGGCGCCCCACTGATGACAGTCCGGCCATCGATGCTGCGGTTGGGAATTATCCTCAGGTTACTGTTGATATGGATGCGCAGCCCCGCGATGACAGCAAAGCCGATGTCGGTGCTGATGAGCGTTCCGATGCCGCCATACTCAATCGTCCGTTGACGCGCCTGGATGTCGGCCCGGACTGGATTCGTCAGCCGGATCTGCCGGTGGCTCTGACGGTGACCAAAACTGGTGGTGGTTCCGGAACCATAACTCTGAATCCTCCAAATGGTATCTACCCCCGGGGAACGGTCGTTACTTTGACAGCAACAGCGGATACGCTCAATCAATTTGAAGGATGGAGCGGAGACCTTACCGGAGGCGAAAATCAAATTACCATTGTCATGGATGATCACAAATCGGTTCAGGCCATTTTTAAACCACCCGTGACCTATCAGATTTCGGTCTGGAACGTCGGTGAGGGAGAGGTAGAGCTCGATCCGGCAGGAGGTACCTATCCGGAGGATGAGGTTGTCAATGTAACCGCAGTAGCGGCAGCGGGATGGCAGTTCAGCCATTGGGGCGGCGGCCTCAGCGGTTCTGAAAATCCGGCGAGCCTGACCCTGAACGATAATGTAATGGTTATCGCAAACTTTGAACAGGTAACCGGTATCGCCTCGACCGGTGATATGCTGGAAACGTATCGTTTACAGCAAAATTATCCCAATCCCTTCAATCCCTCGACAACGATTTCTTTCACTTTAAAGCAGCCCGGTCTGACGACCCTTGCGGTATTCGATACAAAAGGTCAACAGGTTGCTGAACTCGTTAATGGATACATGCAGAGCGGTCACCATACTGTCAAATTCAACGCTCATCGATTCGCTGCCGGCGTCTATGTGTGCAAAATTCGATCCGGACCGTTTTCTTCAATGATTAAGATGGTACTCGTTAAATAATATTTTATAAAGCAAGGGCAAATTCAGGATTAGCTTATCTTGCCCGAAAGCAAAGCAGAAATAGAAAAAAATAAGGATATGATAAACATTATGAATGAACCATCTTGTTTTAGCAGACGAAATTTTCTCAAACACTCTGCTTTGGGGCTTGCAGCAGCAAGCTCTTTACCCCTGTGTTGCAAATCCAGGGACAAATCATCTTCCACCGCTCCAACCTATGATTTTGACAGTCTCTTTCCGCGTTATGAAACCTTTGACCCAAAAGTGCCTGTCTGGTGTGTTACCCCCAAACTGGACCGGTGTATCCACCGCTTTCATCTCTCTTCACCGTTCAGTCCATCTGGCCGTTACCTCGCTTTAACGCGCCTGGCCAGAGAAGATCGTCCCCCCAAACCGGGTGAAATGTCCGATATCGTCCTGGTTGATTTGATGACCGGTCAAATTAGGATGATCGATCAAACCTGTGGCTGGGATACCCAGCTCGGGGCCCAGACCCAATGGGGGGGCAGTGATGAAGAGTTGTTCTACAACAATGTCGATACGCAAACCTGGATACCCTATGGCGTCAAGATGAATCCTCTCAGCGGCGAAAAAATGAACCTAGACGGCACGATCTATTCGGTTTCTCCGAATGGCAAATGGGCTGCCAGTACCTGTTTGCGCCGTATTGGTGCCACACAGGCGGGATATGGTGTTGTGGTGCCGAAAAAGTATATCCCTGTCAACCGGGGTGCTGAAGAGGATGACGGCGTCTATGTCACCGATACTTTAACCGGCGAATGCCATATGATCGCATCCTATAAACAGATCGTGGAAACAGCCATTCCCAAAATCGATGTCAATCGTTATGGCGACGGTGATTTTTATGGCTTTCACGTCAAGTGGAACTCGAAAAGCGACCGCATTATGCTCGTCCTGCGTTATATGCCGTTTGAGGATCGTAAACGCAAACCCATGTTGATCACCATGAAAGCGAATGGTGAAGACATTCGGGTGGCGATTCCGGCGTCGGAATGGGCTGATAAGGGCGGCAATCACCCCAATTGGCATCCGGATGGTGAACACGTCATGATGAATCTGAATATCAATAAAAAGGGATGGATGTTTGTACAGGCAAGGTATGATGGGACCAATTTGCAAAAGATAACGTCCGTACCCGCCAATCACGGTCACGTCTCAATGCACCCGGCTGAAAAATATTTGCTTACGGACGCCTATCCCACCGAAGCGGTCGCTTTTGGCGACGGAACTGCGCCACTATGGCTCATCAATCTCGAAAAAGAGCATAAACAGACCCTTGTCCGCATCGATGCGGTAAGCCGTTTCTTTGGCGCCAATCCCAAAAAAGCAAAACAGATGCGCATCGACCTGCATCCAGCCTGGGATTCGCGCAGCCATACACATGTCGCCATCAATGGCGTTGAAAACGGAACCAGGCGTGTTTACATCGCAGATCTGTCAGAATGGGTTCGCTCAGTATAAGAAAGCAATATGGGCTACATTGTTTATTCACCCTGTTTGGATTTGTAAAATTTCACTTTATGGGGTATCATGATGAAAACAAGAATAATCTGGATGATGTTACTGACGGCCTGTTTTGTATCGTTTGCCGCTGACTATTTTGTCTCCTCACCGGATCCGGAAATATCATTGCTGATCCTCCCGGTGGTATCTATGAAAATGGAGATAAAGTAACTTTGAAAGCCATTCCGGAAAGTGGCTGGTCCTTTGAGGGTTGGACGGGTGATATTGAAAGCACCGAGAATCCTTTTGGCGTGATTATGGACAGCACGAAAATCATTCGGGCAATCTTTAAACCACCGTTGAGGTATGCGATTGTTCCCTGGATCACCGGTTTCGGCCGGCTTGAATACGATCCGCCAGGCAACTCTTATCCCCCCGGAACCGTCGTTCGCGTCACTGCGATTGCGGATGAAGGATGGGAATTCGATCATTGGGGAAATGACCTGTCCGGGGCCACCAATCCGGACACTCTGCTAATGGACGGAGATCGATTCATTCTTGTCGCTTTCAAGCAAACGACTGGGATCGAAGAACAAAGTATGGTTGCTGATCAG
>CAZSOP010000240.1:0-6885 GCA_964608385.1 uncultured Cytophagia bacterium | reverse complement strand
CTCCAAATTTTTGAAACAATTGAAGCGCAGACATCCGGATTGGTGAGTATTATGTTTGCCCATCAAAGTACTGAAGCTTGGTCAACTCTCTGTAATTCCATTATTAATGCGAATATGAATATCACCAGCAGTTGGGCGATTGATACTGAAATGGGTGCACGAATGATCGCAATGGGCAAGGCGGCCCTGGCATCTTCAGTTACCGTATCTTGTAGACCTGCAAATAAATTAGGTTTTGGTAATTATAAAGAAATTCGCAATGCTATCGAATCCCGTATCAAAGACCAGGTCAATTTTTTATACCGCCTCGGCTTTCGCGGTGCTGATTTGCTTACCGCCTGTTTCGGCCAGGCGGTGAGCGAATTCGGCAGGTACGAGCGGGTGGAAAAAGCGGATGGGTCGGAGGTAACGGTTGCGGAACTGATGGAGATGGCGCGCCAGGCCGCTTTTAACGCTATCGTCAGCGATATCGACACCGACGATCGCACCCGCTTTTATATCGGCTGGCTGCAACTCTTCGGCTTTACCGAAACGGCACACGACGATGTGCGGCGCATCACTCAAATCGGTCTCAATACCGATGTCAATGACCTGCTCTCGCATCATATACTCCTGCGCAACGGCAACAGCGAAAGCCTCGCTCCCATGGCGGAACGCCGGCAGCGCAATCCCAAACTGGGCAGCCGCAGCAATAGCGCCGTTATCGATCAGGTGCACCGGAGCATGTACCTGTTCGGAAACGCCCACCGCGGCGAGCTTTTGGCCTGTTTACGGCAACACGCCTCGTCGCCGCAACATCCACTGTGGCGGGTGCTGACCTCGCTGGTCGAGGTGCTGCCGGAAAAAAGCGAGGATCACAAACTGGCGGCTGGTTTACTCAACAGCAAAGAGAACCTGTTGCGCGACATTCGCGCCAAACAGAGCAGCGATGGTGAACAAACTAAACTCAATATGTAAATAAAATTCCGAGGGGAGTCATGTCGGATTTTACACAGGAAAACATGTACAAAGCCCTGGGCCTGTTTATAGAGGCCATGCGCGGTTATATCATCTCCGTGCTGCAAAAAGAGGCCAAAGACAACTGGCAGGCCTGGTATTACGAATCGCTGACCCCGCCACAACAAAGCGGCTGGGAACTCGGCATTAAAAACGGTACCGCGCCGCAAAATCTGATCGATTATCCCAATCTCAAAGGCTTTTCGCTAAAATACAAAAGCCTGTTATACGACGATTTTGGCAAGAACACCAACAAACTGCCCACCTGGCTCGAGGAGATCGCCGAGGCGCGTAACAAGTGCCAGCACTTTCAACAGCTGGACAAGGAAGAGATTCAGCGCGCTTATGGCAATATGATTCTGATTGCCAAACAACTGGGCATGCAAGAGATGGAAGAAGAGCTAACAGCGCTGCGGGACCAGAAACAGAGTGTAAAACCTGAACAATCCCGGAAACAAAAAGGGGCAACCTCCTATAGCGGTATAATACCCTGGTTTAAAAACGTTACCCCGCATATGGATATCCGGCAAGGATTGCTGGACGAGTCCATTTTTGCCGCCAATCTCACCGAGGTTGCGCTCGGCAACGGTCGCGAGATATACCAGAATCCGGCCATGTTTTTCTCCAAAACCTTTTTTACCTCCGGACTCAAAACCGTTGCCGCCCGGGTTATCAAAGGCCTTAACGGCCGCCAGGATGCGGAAAACCGGGTTATGTCTTTGCAAACCGGATTCGGCGGTGGCAAGACCCATACGCTCATTGCTCTCTATCACATCGTCAAGCTGGCCAAAAAAGCGGCAGAACACGCATTCAGTAAAGACCTGATCGGTTTTACCGGTATACCGAAATTCGATAGCGCCAATATTGCCGTTTTTACCAACAACACCAACGATCCGGTGCAGGGTCGTGAGGTAAACGGCGCACACATTCGCACGTTATGGGGCGAACTGGCCTGGCAGCTTGGCGGCAAAGAAGCCTATGAGCTTATCCGTGCCAACGATGAAAACCGCACCGCGCCCAAAGGGTTGTTCAAAAAAGTGCTCAAAAAGACAAAACCGGCGCTGATTTTGATCGACGAGTTGGCCGACTATTGCGTTGCCGCTTCGGGCATCACTGTGGGCGACTCGTCGCTTTCGGATCAAACCATCAGTTTCATTCAGGAATTGTCCGAAGCCATTGCCACAACCGATCACTGTGTGCTGGTGGCTACCCTGCCGGCGAGCACTACCGAAGTCGCAAACTCGGAACACGCCTCGCAAATCTTGAACAGTCTTTCCAACCGTCTCGGCCGCGTCGGCGCCGATACCAAACCGGTGGCGGATGAAGAGATCTTTGAGGTCATACGCCGGCGATTGTTCGAAGACCTGGGCGACGACGAGCTGCGTGAGCAGGCTTTATCCGAGTATTTGGCCATGTATCAAAAACTGCTCGGCGAAGTTCCCTCGCATTCCGTTCACAGTGAATACAGGGAAAAACTGCGCAAATCCTATCCTTTTCATCCCGAGCTCATCGATATGTTTCGCATTCGCTGGGCTGCCAATCACGATTTTCAGCGCACCAGGGGTGTGTTGCGTCTGCTCGCTTCTATCGTTGCGGATTTATGGAAACGGCAGGGTTCCTTAACCGGCACCAATGCCCTCATCCATACGTCGGATGTGCATTTTGAAAATCTGGATGCCCTGTGCGGGCAGCTCAAAAAGCTTTACGGCAACGGTTATGATGCGGTTTTATCAGCTGACATTGCCGGAACGTCCTCCAATGCCTTTAAAATCGATGATGAGAAAAAGGAATACGGCCCGTATCAACTCACTCAGGGCATTGCCGCAACGATTTTGCTCGGCAGTTTCGGCAGCACCAGTGCCAACAAGGGCATCAGCATCGAGGAAATCAAGCTATGTATGTTAAAACCGGACACGTTTAACCACAACATGGTCAATTCTGCTCTCGATTTGATGGAAGGCCGGGCGCATTATTTGTACAGCAGTTCAATCGGGACCAGGACAAAGCGCTACTGGTTTCACACCAAACCGAACATCAATATACTCGTCGCCCAGGCCAAAAACGAAATCGAGAAAACCGATATCCACGCTGAAATTTTGCAGCGGTTGAATGCAAAATCAGGCGGTATCACCTTTTTCAACGTTCTCATCAATCCGCCGGCGGACATTCCCGAACAAAAAAAGCCGACCCTGGTGGTATTGGGGCCCAAATACACCGCCAATCCGGATCAGGTCAACCACAATGCGCGACCGGTAATCGAGCGCATCGCCACCAAAAAAGGCAATGGCGAGCGCATCTACCGCAACACCCTGCTCTTTTTGCTCTGTTCAGAGGTCGGTTATACCCGTCTGGAATCCGATTTGAGGGAATATCTCTCCTGTATACGCATTCGCGACGAGTATCAGGGTCAGTTGGAAGCCGACCAAAAAGCCGACATTCGCAGCAGAATGGATGAATTCTCACAAAAAGCCGATCGCTCACTGGTGGCGGCTTATTCCATTCTGGTAAAACATTCCGCCAAATCCGGGCTTGAAAAAGTGTTGATCAAACAGTTTAAAGAAAAATTTGATTTACAGGTCAATGCAACGATCTATCAATTATTAAAAGACGAAGAGTGGATGCTGGAATCAATCGGGGTGGGCACGCTAAAGCGCAACAACCTCTTCCCCACTGTTGAACAACCGGTGCGCGCCAAAGATGTCTACGAGGCCTTTATCCGCTATGACGACAAACCCATGATTCGTGGCATCGACGCCGTCATCAGCAGTCTGGAGAGATACTGCTACAACGGCGAATTCGCCATTGCCTACGGAGATGGTCAAACATTTAGCAACATGTTCTACAAAGAAAAACCATCATTTTTCGACATTGAGGATTCAGGATATTGGCTGGTGGACAAATCGCTATATAAACAAAGCAGGACAGATAAAGATGACAAAAGCGACAACATCGCCAAAAACGGCCGGGAGGATTACGGTGATGACGCGGTCATAAGCGAAGCAGCGGAAACTGAAGATAAACCCCGCCTATTCAAATCCGTGACCATTAGCGGTCGGGTCAGTGTTGAAAATTATAACCAGGTCTTTAGCAGTTTTGTCCTGCCTTTATCTAAAAACCAGGTCGAAATCGAGATTCGCATCAGGGGAAAATCAACCGAGTCAAACCCCATCACCGAAAACAGCCAGCAATACAAAATTACAAAGGAATCGGCGAGTCAATTGGGGTTAGGGTTTGAGGTGGAGGAGTGAGGGGAAATTTAAATAATTAACAAGATAAAGATTAGAATACCACTTGAGGAAAAATATATACTCCATTAATAAAAAGTTTTTGGGGGAAATATGATCTTCCCCAGGAATTTTTTGAGTAAAGATGCTAAGATAGGCTATTTTTGTATTGTAAAAGATCGAGCCAGCTCTGATATAAAACTAGAATAACTTTTTTGATACGTCATTAATTTAATGTAAAGGTCAAATATCCTTTCAAAACATCCGAATTGATATTTGAATTTATCATAGTTCATCGCTCCAAATTTCGCCTGTTTGTGAGTGATTAAGATTGAGCTGCTTATTACAATTACATGAAGCAGGCGGATTATAAATCTAATGTTATATATTTACAAACTCTATCGATATCTGCTTTGGATACTGAATAAGCAGATGCCGAACGTTGCCATTTAAAAAGACCCTGTACAAGTCTATTTTCATTGATGAATCGTTCACTGCTATCGGCAATAATCGTAGCCAATTGTTGCTCAGTTGTGTCGGGTGAACGGGATATCAGAAAATGCACATGGTCTGGGTTTGCATAAATCGCGTATAATTTGCATGAATTATTATTGACTATACCGGTGATATATTTCTCAATTCGGATCCTACTTTTTTCCGGTATTACCTTTTGACGTCCATAGGTGCTGAAAATAAAATGAACATACAGATTTTGTCTCTGATCACCGGTCTGGCGGTGGAGCTGGGTTGGCAATCCGATGCGCTGTCCGAAGAGTGTCAGCATAGAAGCATCGGGATAGTCCTGATAAATCCAGACAGGCGCCACGTCAAAGATAGTTTTGAGCATCGCCCAACGTTTACATTGATGCGCAAGGCTCAGAGGGCGGTCAATATCATCAAAATCGAATCTGTCTGGCTGTGGATAATTCCAGCGCCACTATACCCGGAACTTGACAATGTTGCAAACGAGTTCAGCCCTATATTTGAGATCATCTTCCCGCGCTTTGGCGTGCGGCGTCGGAGCGTGGTAATAGTGCGATCCGGACAGAAAACACGTGTCTCTTATCAATTTTCGCATGGTATTCACCTTTTCATCATTTGACCACAAACTGTGAGAGATGTTTGAGACCCAGTTGCAGACCGGTTTTTACTTTTTCGACAGAGCCCTCCCACACCGGATCTTCATGTTCGATTGAAATCACATCATCATAGCCATATTCCTGCAGGGTGGTGATAAAGCGCGTCCAGTCGATCTCACCGAGGCCGGGCATGCGGTAACGCCACCAAGACGGTGCCCATAGATCAAGATCGATTTGCCGGCCGAGGATGCCATAACGGTATTGTCCGGGCATTATTATTTCGGTATCCTTGGCATGGGCATGAAAAATTTTCTCTGCAAAATCAATAGTAGCCTGAATATAATCGATACCGAGCCAGTAGAGATGGGACGGATCGAGGTTTAATCCAAAGTTATCCTCCGCGATCCGGTCAAAGAGTTCATCCCAGAGTTCGGGTGACCAGGCATAGTTGCCCGGCATGCCGAATTTGACCCAGTTGGGCATGGGACAGTTTTCGATCATAATTTTGACGCCACGGTCAGCCGCATAGCGGCACATCTCCTGGAATACCGGTACAATCTCATTGATGTTATCCGCCGGTTTAAGGTTCGGATTGCTGCCGACAAAGGTCCCGACCAGCTCTACATCCAAAAGAAAAGCGGTATCGATCACCTTTTTCAGATGATCGTGATAAAATTGTCGCTTTTCAGCATCCGGATGGAGATTGTTGTCGTAATAGGCCAGGGCGGATATTTCCAGATCGTGTTGGCTGAAGAGCGATTTCATGTGCTCGGCTTTTGCTTTATCGACATTTTGCGCATCCAGGTAGAGGCCTTTTTTGCTCTTTTCCGGGTCAATGGGCCAGGCAGCCAGCTCAAGAGCCTGAAACCCCGTTTCCGCAGCCCATTTGGCAATGGCTTCGAGATCGAGCTGTTGCATGCAGGCGGTGAGATATCCGATTTTCATGGGAACATACTCCTGTTTGTGAAGAAATGTCATTCCGAAAAAAAGTCGCTGTTCTTGTTACAATTAGCTATAAACATTCCACCCCTGAAGGGGGTCAAGCCCGGGGATTTGATTCTGTTATAGACGTTTCATATCTAAAAGAATGTTTTCAATAGCCGGCAGTTGTTCAAATTCCATCATATTTCTATATAAATTCCACCCCTAAAAGGCGCAAGTCCGGGAGAGTAATTCTGCTAACAACATTTTATCTCTAACAAAGAATTGTTTAATAGCTGACGATTGCTTGTCCAAAGCATATTTTTTTCTAAGCGCTCTGCGTCCTTGCCAAAGGGATTTCGGAAAATAGCACTGTTTTTTTTTATGGTTCATCCGTGTAAAATTGTTCCACTTCAAAAGGGGTGGGCATGGAGGTCTGCGCGCCTCTTTTGGTCACCGTGCAGGTGGCGACGCGATTCGCCATCTGGATGGCCTGTGGAATATCCTCTCCGCCGGCCAGGGCGGCAACAAAGGCACCATTAAACGCATCGCCGGCCGCTGTCGAGTCCATCGCCTGCACCTTTTTTGTTGAAAATCGCCGGCTTTCGGAGGTTGTGACCCACAAGGCTCCCTCTGAACCCAAAGTGATAATGACATTTCTTGTC
>CAZSOP010000239.1:0-6896 GCA_964608385.1 uncultured Cytophagia bacterium | reverse complement strand
ACGATTTTATTTTCCGCCCCCTGCCGGCGAGATTGGTGCGGGGTAGCCGGAGCGGCCCCAAATCTTAATGATAACATTGGATTTCTGATTTTACTTGTCTTGAAAATTAACAAACCACGAAGAGCGCGACGGAAAAATCTTGATATTCGCGCTTCTCTTCTCTATATTTCAGAAATGAATACAGAGATTTCCTGAGGATTTACATGACTCTATCCGGTAATAAAAATGTGCTAGCGGCGTTGTTGACCGGACTGGCGGTGGCGGTCGGCTTTGTCTTTATCTATATTCCCAATATCGAATTGTTTACCGCTGCTGTTTTTATCGCCGGGTATATTCTGGGCCCCGCTTACGGCATTCTGGTGGGGGTGCTGTCCAGACTGATCTTTTCCCTGCTCAATCCCATGGGCATGTCATCGCCGCCGCTGCTGCTGGCGCAGCTCCTCTCCATGATGCTGGTGGGGTGGAGCGGTGGCATGTTCAGACGGGTGCGGTTTTCGGGAATACCCCGGGTCGCGCTTTGCGGGGTGACAGGATTTATTCTGACGCTGATCTATACCATTTTGACAACTCTGAGTTTTCTCATCGTCTCTGTCGGCTTTGATCGTCAAAAAATACTTTCTACCTTTGCCATCGGCACCATTTTTACCGGTATACACGTGATCGGCAATGCGATTATTTTTTCTTTGTTGGTTCCATTCATTCTAAAACGCCTCGATTCATTGGCTCAACAAAATCAATTGCAAAGACCATGATAAAACAAGCCGTTCTCTATCTACTTTTTCCCCTTGCCGCTCTGCTGCCGGCGCAGCCGTTGCAACAGAGCGAACCGTCTTTACAGGTGCTGCAGGATTCATCGGCAAGCGCCTCCCTGCAAGGCGGATTTTATTCCAGATCGGACAGCGTTCTGATCACGGGGTCCAATTACTATTCCTTTGCGGATGTGTTTGACGCGCTGCCCTTTGCTACCGCTTTGCGGCGCAATACGGTCGGACAACCGGTAACGGCCTGGATGTTCGCCGGCCCGAAGGGAGATTTTATCCTCGATTACAATGGCCTTCTCCTCAACGACCCGATAAGCAACAGCGTTGATTTGCGCATGATCCCGTCGGAAAGCGTTGCAAGTTGTGAGCTGGTGCTCGACCCGGACAAGCGGCGACTGGGGTCTTATGGTACCGGCCGTACGCTGCAGCTGTTCAGCAGAGACCTGGCTTCATTGCCGATCCGCTCCCGGGTGACCTATCGCACCGGCATGAATGGATATGATGATATCGACGCCCGCCTGGGTATTTTGCCGCATCCGCGCCTTGCCCTCAACGCCGGCGGACTGGCCAAGAGCTACTTTGGGGCGGAGGAGAATGAAAAATACAGCGTGCAAAAAATCGACTTTGCTCTCGAATACATCATTAAACCGAGATGGAGTGTGCGCTATCGCCTGCTGAAATATAAATCCGATCTGGATGTGCTGTTGCCGGCCCTGCCGCTGTCCTTCGTTCAGGGTGGGCCGCTGGTGCCGCAGCTGCAGCAACCGCATGAGAAGATAGAGCGATATGACCATGGTTTTTTTGTGCAGCGGGACAGCTCGCTTTACGGCGTCTTACAGCTAACGGATCATCACCGGGAATTGTACGGAAAAGATCGCAGCCTGCTCGACCAAACCATCGATCTCAGCCGTTTGCGCGCAGCGTTCGAGTGGAAGCACAGCAGTTCAAAACTGGACATGCGACTGGGCGCTCAGGGTATTGGCGATGATTTGAAATATGACAACCAAAATCCTGAACGTTTTTATCGCCTGGATGGCTGGGTGAATTTAAGTTTGCCGGTTTCCGGCCGTATCAAAACCTGTTTCGATCTCCATCTTTGCAAGGCAAAACACTATGATCCGGTTTTTTTGCCGCGGTTTTCTCTGACTTATCGCCATCGTCGGCAAACCCAACTGGTTTTATGGCTAAACCGGGAATGGTCGTTACCCGGTTATTCGGCCCGCTATTCCGGCGGCCCCTGGGTGTTGGGCAATCCCGATCTCGGACCAGCGCGCTATACGCAGATGGGTGCCGCGCTGCGTTTCGGCCAGGGTATCCTCTCCGTTGTCACCGGAGCCGGCGCTCTGCTCGCGGCTAATGATCATATCACGGCGCTTGTCGATGACCAGCCCCGCTATATCGATGGCGGCAAGGATAAACGGGCTTTTTTCGATTTGTCGGCATCGCTGACGTTGAACCGGCAATTCACGTTTTTTGTTCAGGGACGGCAGAGTATTTTGACTCACGATCAAAACGACCAGCCTCTCATCGATATCCCTGTACAAATCGCGGATTTTTATTTGCGTTTTTTTGATATCTTTTTCAAAAAAGATCTGCACGTCGATTTGCGGGTCGGGTGCAATTTTTGGGGAGAGCGTTATGCCATGCTGCCGTTTGGGGTCCGCAGGGGCGGTACGCTCTACCGGCTCGATGCCGCTCTGGTACCCTATGCCCATGCCAAATGCATCATCAAGGATGCGACGCTGTTTCTGACCATCGATAATCCCCTCTCGGTGGATTATGAGGTCATTCACGGCTTTCCCCGTGTTCAACAGCTGATCCGCTGGGGATTTTCCTGGGATTTTTTGGATTGATTTTTTCGTTTGGGTTGTTTCGTTTCAGAGTTACAGGAGGCTGTGTGAAAACGAATGAAAAAGGTCATGTGAACAGGTAAAAACATCTTTCAATGCTCTATTTTAAACTTGAATTTAAGGCCAAATATATGTAAACTAAATTGGCGCGTTGTATAGATTATAACAGGGACAACAAATTGATAACCAGAATTGAACTGGCGGTAAAAAAAGACTTTTACGATCCCGAGGCGCAGTCGATCGCAGCGGCAAGCCGGGATTTGGGAATAGATTCAGTAGACGCGGTTTGTTTTTATCGCGTCTATTATTTACTCGGGGAGCTTGGTTCGGCTCAGAAAGAGGAAATCGCGCGGAAACTGCTCGCTGACAGGGTTGTTGATAATGTGGCTATAGATGAGCAATTGAATCAGTGCGATAAAGAGGCGCCGCACTGGACCGTGGAGATCACCTATAACCGCGGTGTCACCGATATGGTGGCTCAGACGGCATACAAGGGCATAAAAGACCTCGGTATTGCCGACATAAAAGAGGTCAAAACTGCGCGGCGATATGAATTCACCGGCAAGCTCACCGATGACCAGAAAGCGATCATTACCGAAAAATTGCTGATGAACAAGGTGATCGAGCATGTGCTGCAGCCGAATGAAACGATATTTTTTCCCACTCATGAGGTGCCGTTTGAGCCGGTCCATGTTCCTCTTGCCGGATTGAACGATGATGCGCTGCTGCGGTTGAGCAAGGAGCGCGATCTCTTTCTCAATTTGCAGGAGATGAAAACGATTCAAACCTATTATGATCAACTCGGCCGCGATCCCGGCGATGTCGAGCTCGAAATGCTGGCCCAGACCTGGTCGGAACACTGCAGCCATAAAACGCTGACCGGTGTGGTCGATTATGACGGCCAGACCATCGATAATTTGCTCAAGCAAACCATCTTCAGAGTGACGCGCGAGCTGGATAAACCCTGGTGTGTTTCGGTTTTCAAGGATAATGCCGGTATCATTCGCTTTGATGACGACGATAACGTCTGTTTCAAGGTCGAAACCCACAATCATCCCTCGGCCATGGAGCCCTACGGCGGCGCCAATACCGGCATCGGCGGTGTCATTCGCGACCCCCTGGGAACCGGTCTCGGTGCCAAACCGGTGATGAATACGGATGTGTTCTGTTTCGGGCCGGTGGATATCGCCCATAAAGATGTTCCCAAAGGCGTTTTGCATCCCAAACGGGTAATGCAGGGTGTGGTTGAGGGGGTGCGGGATTACGGCAACCGCATGGGCATCCCGACGCTGAACGGTTCGATTTTCTTCGACGACCGCTATATCGGAAATCCCCTGGTTTTCTGCGGTAATGTCGGGATTATGCCGAAGGATAAATGCGAGAAAAACGTTGTTGCAGGCGATGCCATTCTGGTCGTCGGCGGTCGCACCGGCAGGGACGGCATTCACGGTGCCACCGCCTCTTCGGGCGAGCTCCATAGCGAAAGCGAAGGCACCTGGAGCGGTGCCGTGCAGATCGGCAATCCCATTGTCGAAAAAAAGCTGGTGGATACGCTTTTAAAAGCCAGAGATCAGAACCTTTACCGCGCCATTACCGATTGCGGTGCCGGCGGTCTCTCCTCTGCAATCGGAGAGCTGGCGGAAACGACAGGTGCCAGAGTCGACCTCGATAAAGTACCGCTCAAATACCACGGCCTCACCTATATGGAAATCTGGATTTCCGAAGCGCAGGAACGCATGGTGATCTTTGTGCCGCCTGAGAATGTGGAAAAGGCGCTGAAGCTCTTTTCGAGCGAGGATGTTGAAGCCACGGTTATCGGTCATACCACCGATGACCGCATATTGCGTTTGTACTATAACGGTACCCTGGTCGGTGAAATGGAGATGGCGTTCTTGCACGACGGTATGCCGAGACTGGTGCGTAAAGCGACATGGGAACCCGCCATAACCGGATCAGTTGAATTGCCTGAAATACCCGATTTAAATAAAGCCTTGAACCACATTCTGGCGGCTCCCAATGTCTGCAGTAAAGAGTGGGTGATTCGTCAGTATGACCATGAAGTTCAGGGCGGCAGCGTTCTCAAGCCTTTGGTTGGTATCAAGAACGACGGGCCGGGCGATGCAAGCATCACCCGGCCGCGACTGGATTCGCACCGGGCGATCGCCGTTTCAAACGGTCTCAATCCAAAGTACGGCCTTGTCGACCCCTACTGGATGGCGGCGTCTGCGATCGATGAAGCCATTCGCAATATTGTCGCTGTCGGGGGTAATCTCGAACGAACCGCGCTGCTGGATAATTTTTGCTGGGGAAACACCGACAAACCGGACCGGCTGGGAGGACTGGTCAGGGCGGCTCAAGCCTGCTATGATCTGGCCAAAGTGTATGGAACCCCGTTTATTTCCGGCAAGGACAGCCTCAACAACGAGTTTCAGAACGATGCCGGCGAGACCATTGCCATTCCGCCGACGCTGTTGATTTCGGCGATCAGCGTTATGCCGGACGCGCGCAAGGCGGTTTCGATGGACCTGAAAAAACCGGGCAATTCGATTTATCTTGTCGGCCGCACGCTGGATGAATTGGGAGGATCGCATTATGGGGAGTATTTAAAGATCGTAAGCGACAGCGTGCCGAGAGTAGAACCTGAAGAAGCGTTGAAGGCCTACCGGGCGCTTTTACAGGCGATTCAGGAAGGCCTGGTGCGCGCCTGTCACGATTGTTCGGAAGGCGGCATCGGTGTTGCTGCGGCTGAAATGGCGTTTGCCGGCGGCATGGGTCTGGACATTTCATTGCAAAAGATACCCGGTGCCGAGGAGCTGGATCGGGATGATATTGCCATCTTTTCCGAAAGCAATTCACGATTTTTGGTCGAGGTGGAGGAAAAAGAGGGGCAGCGCTTTGAATCGTTGCTTTCGGATTGCGCCTGCAAAAAGATCGGCCGGGTTATGGATAACAATACGGTAAAAATTCGCGGTTTGAGCGGAATCGTGCGCATCGAACAGGACATAGTAAACTTGAAGCAATCCTGGCAAAAAACTCTTGGATGGTGATCATGAAACCTCGTGTAATCGTATTAAGAGCTGCCGGCTCGAATTGTGATGTTGAAACCAAATTCGCTTTTGATTGCGCCGGGGCCGATGCCGAGCTGGTGCATATCAACCGGCTGAAGGAAAAGAGCGTTCGTCTTTCCGATTATCAGATATTGGCCATCCCGGGTGGATTCACTTATGGAGATGATATATCGGCTGGAAAGGTACTCGCCAACGAGCTGCGCTATGGTCTGGCTGATCAGCTGAGCGAATTTTATGCAAAAGACAAATTGATTCTCGGCATCTGCAACGGCTTTCAGGTGCTGGTCAAGGCGGGGTTGTTGCCGGGCGTCGATTTCGACAAGGCTCAGAGCGTGACCCTGACCTTTAACGATTCCGGAAAATTCGAAGACCGCTGGGTTCATCTTCGGGTTGCAGATGTCAAGTGCGTCTTTAGCAGGAATATGCCGGAACGCGTCTGTTTTCCGGTTGCTCATGCAGAGGGAAAATTCGTCGTTCATGATTCCGGCGTTCTGGAGATGCTCAAACGCAATCAACAAATCGTCTTTCAGTATGACAATCCCTTTGGCCGGGTAGAGTATCCGATGAACCCAAACGGGTCGGTGGATCATATTGCGGGTATTTGTGACCTGCAGGGACGTATATTGGGATTGATGCCTCATCCTGAACGTCATGTTGATCCGACTCAGCATCCGCAATGGACGCGGATGGGAATCGCAGAAACGGGTGACGGCTTGGCTCTATTTCGCAATGCGGTGCGGTATTTTACGGATTAATAGAATGATTCATTTGAAAATAGTGAGACAAAGACAAATAGACGGGAACACGGGCGGCGAATGTAATGTTACTCTATTATGATGACCGCGGTTTATGGTGGTCGATCTTATATAATAGAATTTAATTTCAGGAGATTTTTTTATGACAGATGATATCGGTCCCATCCTTGAACGATGGAAATACAAACCGAACGATATCAATGTCAGGCTGGTAAAAGGCGTAGACGGCCGTGAAAAGTTACAGATGCGGATCGATCTTGGGCTTTTACAAATGGATTTGGATGGCCGTCCCGATGGTAAACGCCCCTATCGATATGATTCTTATCTAACCTATTATGAAAACCGGCTCAAGAAATCAGAGGAAAAGCACAAATCCTTTGAGCTTAATCCGGTTGATTGTCTGCACCTGCAACAGGAATCCATCCAATATTACCACCGTTATCTGGCATTGATCAAGCTGGG
>CAZSOP010000238.1:0-6913 GCA_964608385.1 uncultured Cytophagia bacterium | reverse complement strand
GTTATTGATACAGACCTTGAATATTTAAAATTGTTGCCCTCAAGTATCAATTTGGTTGGTGCGGAAATTGAGTTGGTGTCTACAATATCTCGTGAATATAGATTAAACAGAGCCCTGGAAACCATCCGCGATCAATACAAATTTATTTTGATCGATTGTCCCCCTTCGCTCGGATTGTTGACCATTAATGCCTTAACCGCTTCTGATTCGGTCCTTATTCCGATACAATGTGAGTATTACGCCCTGGAGGGATTGGGACAGCTCTTGAATACCATCAGGCTGGTGCAAAAGCATCTTAACGAAAACCTGGGGATTGAGGGTGTGTTGTTGACAATGTACGACAGCCGTCTCAATTTGTCTCGTCAGGTTGCTGAAGATGTGCGGCGTTATTTTGACGGGCGTGTTTTTGATTCTGTGGTTAGTCGTAATGTTCGTTTGTCCGAAGCTCCCAGTTTTGGCAAACCCATTATCTTATATGACGCTGTCTCAACAGGTTCTGAAAATTATATGAGTTTGGCTGAGGAAATAATAAAAAATGGTGAACAAAAAAGCTCTCGGTAGAGGATTGGGAGCCCTATTACCCGATGATTCCGATCAAAAACAAACTGCCGGCAGGATAGAGTTTATCAAGGTTTCCAGGATTTCCCCAAACCCTTTTCAACCGCGCGAGAATTTCGACCCAGAGACGCTACAAGAACTTGGAAACTCTATCCGTGAAAAAGGCGTTGTCCAACCTGTAACGGTTCGCATGTTGGGGGATGGCTATCAATTGATCGCCGGAGAACGCCGGTTGCGAGCGGTTCGTGATTTGGGATTGCTGGAGATTCCAGCTTATATTCTCGATGTTTCCTCGGATGAAGAGATGCTGGAGCTGGCCATTGTTGAAAACATTCATCGCGAGGATTTGAATCCTATAGATGTTGCTCAGGGATATCGTCGCTTGATCGATGAGTGTAAACTAACCCAGGAGCAGGTTGCTGAAAAGGTTGGAAAAGATCGTACGACCGTAACCAATTTTTTAAGATTGTTAAAGTTACCCCGGCGCGTACAAACCAGTATGTCGAATAAAGAATTATCGATGGGCCATGCCCGTGCATTGCTGGCATTGCCGTCTGCCGAAAAGCAGATAGAAGCATTACAACAAATTACCAAAAAAAGATTATCCGTACGTCAGGTCGAGCAGCTGGTTCGCAAAATGACAGAGCCCAAGACGCCGGGTAAGGCAAAAAATGAGACGGTAAATTATTACTTTGAAGATGTCGAGAACAAGTTGCGCCAGCGTCTGGCTACCAAGGTGACGATCAAACCCAGGTCCAAGGGTGGAACGGTGGAAATCCTCTATTTTTCCGATGACGATCTGGAACGGCTGGTTTCACTGATATGCAATAACTCAGAATGAAGATGTTGTTAAAAAAATCCAAACACCGCAAATTTTTTCAAATTTTGATTATTCCGGATGATCAAGCCGAGCCTCGGACGTTTTCCGTTGCGGTGAGAAAAATGCGGCTCTATAAGATACTCGCTGTTGTTCTCGCCCTGCATCTGGTCGTTGGTATGATTTCCTATTACTTTTTGTTTCATACCATGTCGCGGAACAAGGAACTCGTCACATTGAACCAGCAGCTCAACAGGGACAACCGCAAAGTATATCAACTCCTGGAACAAGCGGAAGCTTTAGAGATCGATCAGGCCAAAATCCGGGCTGCATTGGGGTTGGAAAATCAGCTGGATGTTGAAGGAAGTGCCCGTGACAATGTAACCATGTATCGGAACCTCGTGCCCCGTTCAACGCCTACTCCGGTTCAGGTGGAGCAGGAAGGGGTTGATCTCAAGGATAAGCTCGGTTTTTTGCAGCGGTCAAAAGCGACTCTGCATGATTATGTCGCCAGCATTCCCACCTATCTTCCGGTTGAAGGCGTTTTGACCAATGATTTCAAATCTATTTATTCTTTTGATAAAGCATCGCACCGGGGAATCGATATTGCAGCTCCGAGCGGAACCTTTGTGAGAGCTTCGGCTGACGGGGTGGTGGTCTTTGCCGGCTGGACATATGATTTGGGTAATTTGTTGGTTTTGTATCATGGAAATGGATTTTTTACCTATTATGGACATAATCAGCGGGTGTTGTTGCAGCGAAGCGATATCGCAAAAAAAGGGGAACCCATTGCTCTGCTTGGTAACACCGGAATAAGCTCTGCGCCTCATCTCCATTTTGAAATATGGAAGGATGGTGAACCGCTGGATCCTAAGGAATATATTTTAGCCTTTTCAAAAATTAAATCATAATGGATAGACATGTTTGGAAAAAATGATATGAAAAGTTCGGAAAAAAATGCTGACCTCAATACCATTCTTGGCAAAGGAACTGTATTTGAGGGTAACATTCGCGTCGAGCACAGTCTTCGGGTCGATGGTGTGGTCAAAGGCGATGTGAATACGACCGATACCCTGGTAATCGGTAAAGATGGGCAGGTGATCGGAAATATTAAAGTTAAAAGTCTGATACTCGGCGGCAAACTAAAGGGTAATGCCCGCGTATCGGATATTATCGTGCTGGAAAGCAAATCTGAGTTTAATGGTGAAATGATTACCACCAAGCTGATTATCGATGAGGGCGCCATATTCGATGGCAAGTGCTCTATGGGACAGACGGATGAAAATCCGGCGGAAGAAAACATACAAGACAATATGTCGTCCGAAGAGCAATAATGATATATGCCATCTCAATTTAGAGATATTGGTCCCTATTTAAATTTGGGTTTTCAATTCGCCATAGCGGTCTGCCTGGGCGTCGCATTGGGATACTGGCTTGATATGCGTTTCAATACGATGCTGCTCTTTACCATTCTCGGTTTGTTGTTGGGTGGTGCTCTGGGATTTACAAGCCTCTATCGGAGCGTATATTCGGGCCGGGATAAGAAAAAAAATGGAAAATAATCAGATCAGTTTATTAAAAGTCGTATTTTTTTCTTTATTCATTTATGCTATTATTTTTATCATCGCGATGATTGCAAGCAGCCAAACCATGGTCATATCCGTTACTTTAGGATATTTGCTTGGTTTTTTTTATATTATCGGAGGTTACCTGTCGATTCGCCGGGCTTTTGGTAAAACACAAAAGTTTTTTTTTAGAGTTGTCTTTGGCAGTATGGCCATTCGATTTAGTTTATTCGCGTTCGTTTTATTCATGCTCGTAAAGTACACTCAGTATTCTGTTGCAGGTTTTATATTTTCATTTTTCCTCTTTTATCTTTTTCTGCAAATCCAGGAGATTCGATTTATCAATAGTGAATTGAAAGGTCGGAAATCTGATGTTAAAACTGGGCATGAACCGGATGGTGGAGGAACACGATAATGCACAGCACGTTGCTGAACATGGTGTTGCAGATACAGATTTTATTATGCACCATCTTCTTCAGCAACCCGTTATTAAGCTTCCTACGGTATTCGGTATTGATTTAACGATTACCAATCATGTTGTGATGATGTGGGTGGCTTGTGCCCTGCTCATTTTGAGCTTTGCATTCGCATTCAGAACAAGTGTAGTTGTGCCCACGGGGTTAGCCAATTTGTTGGAGGCCTTTGTTGTTTATTTACGAAATGATATCATACTACCTAATCTTGGCGAGAACGGAAAACAGTATGTGCCCTACCTGTTAAACGCTTTTTTTTTCATTCTTTTCTGCAATCTTTTGGGGCTGGTTCCCTTTGGCTCTACGGCGACCGGAAACATCGGTGTTACTGCCGGACTTGCCCTGCACACTCTCGTTGTTGGTCAATATGCAGGCATCCGCGCCTATGGATTTATGGGATATCTGAAAAATTTTATTCCCCCGGGCATGCCTCTTTTTGTTCGAATCATTTTGGTGCCGGTTGAAATCATAGGATTGGCCACCAAGCATTTTGCTTTGGCGTTACGTTTGTTTGCCAACATGATGGCAGGGCATATCACGATTCTCGCATTGATGATGATTATCTTTATTTTTAAAAGCTGGCTGGTATCTCCATTTCCCCTGCTCATTATGGTCTTTTCCGCCCTGTTGGAAATCCTGATCGCGTTTATTCAGGCTTATGTTTTTACCATCTTATCAGCGATTTTTATCGGGCGGTCGGTATCTGCGGAGCATTAAAGTTAAAAAATTGAAAACCAATCTTAAATAAAAGCCAATACAAGGAGGGTTAATGGACGTTCAAAGTATTGCTTATGTAATAGCGGGTTTGGGCGCAGCTGCAATCACTTTTGCGGCTGCATTCGGCATCAGCAGATTGGCAAAGGCGGGGATACAGGGTATGGCACGCCAACCGGAGGCAGCCGGTGATATCCGCGGAGCCATCGTTGTCACTGCTGCAATGATTGAAGGTATTGCCCTCTTGTCTGCTGCTATATGTTTTTTGTTGGCCATTAAATAAATTCGGCAGGATAAAATGGAATTACTAACTCCCAGCAGCGGTACAGTTTTTTGGACCGTTGTAACGTTTTCGGTGCTTTTGTTTATCCTTTACAAGGTTGGCTGGCGGCCGATTTTACAAATGCTGACAGAGAGAGAAAAAAAAATTCGAAATTCTCTGGCGCAGGCAGAAAGAATAGAGGCAGAAGCAGAAAAAGTGATCAAGCAACATGCACAGATGATCAAAGAAGCAAAACGGGAAGCGCAGATGATTGTAGCAGCTGGTAAAAAATCCGCTGAAAAACTCAAGGAAGAGATTATTCTGACAGCCCACCAGGAAGCGGATCAGATGCTTGAAAAGGCGAACAGGGAGATCGAACAGAGCCGTGATCAAGCTGTGGAAGAGATACGCAATCTTGCCGTGGAATTGTCACTGGCCGCTACCGCCAAAATGCTCGGAAATTCTTTATCCAAAAAAGAACATCAAAAACTGATAGAAGACTCTATAGATGAGATGGGTAAAATAATTTGAAAATTCATCCTCTCGCGAAAAGATATGCCAGGGCGCTATGGGAGCTTGCTGAAGAGAGTGGACAGGTAATCGCCATTTTGCAGGAGATAAAGGCTTTTGAAGCGTTGTTCCAACGCAATCAACTTTTTCGTTGGTTTTTGTTGACTCTGGGAATTGGCAAGGAGCAAAAACTAAAAGTAATTAAAAAACTTTTAGCCTCCAACACTCCCCTGTTTTATCATTATTTAATTGTGCTGATAAAGAAGGAGAGACAGAGTTACTTGCCCCAACTGGCTTGTGAAATGGAGCGGTTGTATGATTTAAAGCAAAACAGATTGCGGATCCAGGTTACTCTGCCTGTAGAGCTCGGCCAAGATGGGCAGAATGAGTTGGAAAAGCGTTTAAAAGCGTTATACCACTCTGAGATTCGACTGGATACAACAGTAGACGAGTCCATTTTAGGAGGAATGCTGGTAAAAATCGGCGATACGCTTTATGATTCGAGTTTACGTACCCAATTGAATAATCTTCGTCGTCTACTCAAATCGGATAAACGGGTTTTCTAATGGAAATTAGACCAGAAGAAATTACCTCGGTTCTTAAAAAGCAAATCGAAAAATTTGAAAAGGAGATCGAGGTAAAAGAAGTTGGACAAGTTCTTCAAGTCGGAGATGGTATTGCCAGGGTTTATGGCCTGGAAAATGTTGTCTCTATGGAGCTCGTGGAATTTCCCAATGACGTATATGGGATGGCATTGAATCTTGAGGAAGACAATGTCGGCTGCATTCTTTTTGGAGAGGATCGCTATATTAAGGAAGGCGACATCGCCAAGCGGACCGGATGTGTGGTTACCGTTCCGGTGGGGCCTGAATTACTTGGCCGGGTCGTTAATCCTCTTGGTCAACCTTTGGACGACAAGGGCCCGATTAAAGCTGAAAAATATCTGCCCATTGAGCGCAAAGCCCCGGGCGTCGTAAAGAGACAACCGGTAAAGGAGCCCCTTCAAACCGGAATTAAAGCGATCGATTCCATGATTCCGATTGGCCGGGGACAGCGGGAATTAATTATCGGTGATCGTCAGATCGGCAAGACCGCTCTGGTTGTAGATGCCATTATCAACCAGCGCCATACCGATGTTGTCTGCATATACGTGGCCATTGGTCAAAGGGCTTCTACGATTGCCCAGGTTGTTAAGACGCTTGAAGATCAGGACGCAATGGATCATACCATTGTGGTTTCTTCGACGGCGGATTCGCCGGCACCTTTGCAATATATTACACCCTATGCCGGTGCGACCATGGGTGAATATTTTCGCGACAACTCAATGCATGCACTGGTGGCCTATGATGATTTATCCAAACACGCCTGGGCATACCGCGAGGTTTCTCTCTTATTGCGCCGCCCCCCGGGCCGTGAGGCTTATCCGGGAGATGTGTTTTATCTTCATTCGCGGCTTTTGGAGCGCGCCGCCAAGCTGAACGATGAGTTGGGTGGAGGCTCATTAACCGCGTTGCCCATCATCGAAACACAGGCAGGTGATTTTAGTGCCTATATTCCCACCAATGTGATCTCGATTACCGATGGGCAAATCTATTTGGAATCCAATCTTTTTTATAGCGGCATTCGGCCGGCGTTAAATGTGGGGTTTTCCGTTTCGCGTGTCGGTGGCAATGCTCAGGTAAAAGCCATGAAACAGGTTGCCAGCCGGTTTCGTCTCGAACTGGCACAGTACAGAGAGCTGGAATCGTTTGCAAAATTCGGTTCCGATTTGGATAAAGCGACTCAACATCGTTTGGAACGGGGCCAAAGGCTCGTTGAGATTCTCAAACAAAACCAATATCAGCCAATAGCGGTTGAAAAGCAAATCGCCGTCATTTATTTGGCCACTCGTGGTTTTGTCGATCGAATTCCCGTTTATAACATATCGCAGGCAGAAGAAGAATTTTTAAAATTCCTGGATTCAACGCATCCGGTGGTCCTCAAGCATATCTCGGAGAAAAAGCAGATAGATGAG
>CAZSOP010000237.1:0-6961 GCA_964608385.1 uncultured Cytophagia bacterium | reverse complement strand
TATCAGCCAACAACACAATCAATATTACGAATAAATCAGGATGATCAAATGGCACCACCCAAAGATACACTCGCCCTGTTGGGCGGAAACCCGAGCGTCACTCTGGATCAAACCGACATGTTCAAATGGCCGCGTTTTACCGACGAGCATGAAACCGCAGTGCTCGATATGCTTCGCAACGGCAATTTGTCGGGTTTTGATGTGACGAAAAAATTTGAACAACAATATGCTGAAAACCTGGGCCGCAACTATGCACTTTGTTGTCCCAACGGCACGGCGGCTATTCTTAACGCTTTTTATGCCATGGGCATCGGGGTGGGTGATGAGGTGATCGTGCCGACCCTGACCTTCTGGGCCTCGATTTTGCAGGTGTACAACCTCGGCGCCACGCCGGTCTTTACCGATGTCGATGCCGATAGCCTCTGTATCGATCCGCATGATATCGAACACCGCATCAGCGACCGCACCAAAGCCATCGTTGTGGTGCACTATTCCGGCATGCCGGCGGACGTCGATTCCGTTAAAAAGGTGGCGGCAAAATACGGCATCCCCATAATAGAGGACTGCTCGCATGCGCATGGCGCTCTCTATAAGGGCAGGGAGGTCGGTACGCTGACCGAAGTTTCCGCCTTTTCCCTCATGTCCGGCAAATCATTCGCCATCGGTGAGGCCGGCATCTTTTTTACCGATGACCGCGAGATTTTTGACCGCGGCCTTTTGTTCAGCCACTATGCCCGCCATAAAGAGATCAAAACCAAAGCGCTGCAAACCTATGCCGGCTTGCCTGCCGGCGGTTATAAACACCGCCTCAATCAACTCACCTCGGCGCTCGGCCTGGTACAGTTGCGGCATTATCCCAAACAGATGCAGGAGATCGACAAGGCGATGAACTATTTCTGCGATCTCATTAAAGCGTTACCCGGTATTCAATTGATTCGTCCTCTCAAAGGCTCGAAAACCACCAAAGGGGGCTGGTACTTTCCCCTGATGAAATATAAGAAAGAGGAACTGGGCGGCCTTTCGCTGCAGACCTTTGCCGACGCCATTCGTGCCGAGGGATCGGTCTGCAATCCCGGCAGCAACACGCCGCTGCATCTGCATCCGCTTTTTACGGAAATGGACGTTTACGGCCACGGCAAACCGACCCGTTTTGCCCATCTGCCTGACGATGTCGATAAAAGCCGCTATCTCGGTTCCTATCCGGTGGCGGAAAAGGTCTATCAAAGCGTCTTTCAGGTGCCCTGGTTCAAACAATTCGATGCCGCTGTTATCGAGGAACACGCAGCAGCGTACAAAAAAGTGGTGGAAAATTCCGCCTCTCTTCTGGAAACGGATGATGGAGATGATTCCACCATCGGCGGATTCAGTACCTTTTTTACCGAATCCCGCGATAACCGTTCTTAAGTAGAGTTATATCATGATTATCGATGCTCATGCCCATGTCTATCGCAACCCTCTGATTCGCACGTCGCCGGAGAACGAGCCCATGCTCTCGGCGGCGCAGCAGATAGAGATGATGGATCGAATGGGCATAGATAGAGCCATTATTCTGCCGATGAATTGCATCGAGGTGGTGCCGGATAATCAGAGCATTGCCGAGGTGCTGTCGATATGCAAAAAATACCGCGGCAGATTCATTCCCTATTGCAACATCGATCCGCGCCTGACCAGCTCGCTCTATGAAACCGATACAGAGTTTTTCGAGTTTCTTTTACAGCAATATAAAGAACTCGGTTGCCGGGGGCTTGGCGAGCTCACCGCCAGAGTAAACTGGGATGACAAGCGGCTTTGGGCCTTGCTCGAGGCCTGTCAGGCAATAGATTTTCCGGTGACCTTTCACACCTCGCTCAGGGGCACACCGGACTATGGTCCGGTCGACGAGATGGGATTGCCGCGCTTTGAAAAGACGCTGCAGCGGTTCCCCGATCTCATATTTTTCGGCCATTCCATGTCTTTCTGGAGCGAGATCAGTGGCCGGGTTACAAAAGAGGATAAATCCGGCTATCCGCAAGAACCGATTGAACCGGGAGGTGCTGTGCTGCGATTGTTGCGGCAATATCCCAACCTTTACGGCGACCTTTCCGCCAACAGCGGCATAAATGCCCTCAGCCGCGACGAATCCTTTGCCTTTGAATTCATCGACGAGTTTCAGGACCGGCTCGTCTTTGCCCTCGATTACTGTTCGATTCACGACAACAGACCGCATCTGCAGTGGTTCAACCGGGCATTGGAAAACCGAAAAATCAACAAAGCGGTTTATGAAAAAATTATGTATAAAAACATCAGTAACGTTCTGGGTCTGAAACATGAATAGCCCATCCCAACCCGGGTCCGGACGCATTGTCATCAAGAATGCCCGGGTTGTTTTTTCCGAGGTCATTAGAAAACGCGCTGTCGTAATGGAGAACGGCATTATCACCTATGTGGGTGACGCTCCGGCTCTGCAACCGCAGGACCGGGTTATCGATGCCCGGGACACATATTTATTGCCGGGTTTTATCGATCTGCACACCAATGGCGCCATGGGCTTTGATATTTCCGCCGGTGTTTATCTGCCGTCTGAAAAGCGGTTTACCCTGCAAAAAGAGTTCTATTTTCGGGCTCTTGAAAAAGCGCTGCGCTTTTACTGTAAAACCGGATCGACAAAAATCGTTCTTTCCACCATCGCCGCACCTGTTGAACAGCTCATACAATCCTTATCGCTGCTGAATGAATTTTTGTCCCTGCCCGAAAACGAATTGTATAACGAGATGGTGGCCGGACTCTATATCGAAGGCAGTTTTATGAAAATGGAAGCTTTTCGCGGGGCGCAGAATCCGGAATATTTTTACATCCCCTCGAAGGAATTATTCGAAACGCTTCAGAGCGCCTCCGGGAACCGAATCTCTATCGTCAACGTTCCACCGGAACATGGGAAAGCCGGACTAGACTTTATAGAGTACTTGGGCAGTAAAGGAATTATTGCCGCGGCCGGTCATACCGGTGCCACGGGTCTTCAATACAAAACCGCTGTCGAGCGTGGCTTGAGCCTGGCAACCCATTTTCTCAATGGACCGACGGGTAGCTCTACCAAGCCGTTTGAAGAGGGGGGAGCTGTTGAAACGATTCTCAGATCACCCGATGTAACTGTCGAATTGATTACAGACGGATATCACGTTAGTCCGGAATATGTGCTCGATACCATCACGCGAAAAGGGTTTCGCAAAGTGGTCGTCATCACCGACAGCATGTTCGTTACCGGCATGAAAGACATCACCACCTTTGAGATGTTTAAAATCGCCGGCAAGGTAAGCGAAAACGGCGAATATCTGCGCGTGGTGGAATCGGAAAATACCCTCTTCGGCAGCATTTTAACCATGGACAAGGCGGTTTCCAATCTTCTGACCTGGCTGACGCATCCTATCGACGGCATCTGGTATCGCCATCACGAGGCCATGGAATTCGATGATGCGCTTACCAACAGCATCAGGATGTGTTGCCAGACACCAGCCCGTGTTTTGGGAATTTATCGTCCCGCTTCTTTTACGCTGCACCAGGATCTTTCCGGCTATACGGGCAGCATTCAGGTCGGCAAAAAAGCGGATTTGATCCTCGTTTCGATTCAAGAGCAGGAGAATCGTTATCAGTTAGAGACCGACCAGGTTTTTGTCGGCGGCAGAACGGTCTAATCCTTTTTTCTTCATCAATCTGAAACCACTTTAGCCGGTTTCTGAGAGTTGAAAAATCAATCCCGGGCGGTTTAACCGGAATGTCATCCAGTCGGGCAGACTGCGCGTTGCGGGCGGATAGGCGTCGTTATAACACCATTGCCGCACGGCTATGGTTGAAAAAATGTGAATTTTTAGACGGATTGAGGGTATTTATGTCAAAGGAGGGACAAACAATATGGAAGCGTTAAAAGAGCTGTTCAATCCGGCACTGTTCTGGTTTCTTATTGGGTTGCTATTGCTGTTTTGGGAATTCGCCATGCCCGGACTGGTGATTTTCTTTTTCGGTGTCGGTGCAATCATGGTTTCTATCGTCTCTATTTTTACCGATTATTCGCTCAACATTCAGCTGATTCTTTTTCTCATCTTTTCGCTGACATTGCTGCTATCGTTGCGCCGCTGGATGCACCGGATTTTTCATGGGTATGTTCAGGGCAGGAACGACCCGGATCAAAACATCGATACATTTATCGGCGAACATGCCACCGTCATTGAAGAGATTCAACCCAAGAAACTCGGTAAGGTCGAGTTTCATGGATCGACATGGAAAGCGGAAGCAGATGAAAAAATCACGGCCGGTACCAGGGTGACCGTGGTTTCTAAAGATACCCTGACCCTGAAGGTTAAATCCATATAAGGAGAGTAAAAATGGATACATTTACCATTGTTTTGCTCGGTTTGGTTGTTTTTGTTATTATCGTCTTTACCAAAACCCTGCGGGTGGTTCCGCAGCGGTCTGCATTTATCGTTGAACGGCTGGGCAAGTACCAAAATACCCTTGAAGCGGGATTTCACATCCTGACGCCGTTTCTCGACAAAGTGGCTTACAAGCATACACTGAAGGAACAAGCCATAGATGTGCCTTCACAAACCTGCATTACCAGGGATAATATATCGGTTGAAGTGGATGGTATCCTCTATCTTCAGGTCATTGATGCCAAAAAAGCCTCTTATGGCATTAACAACTATCAATTCGCCTCAACCCAGCTGGCGCAGACCACCATGCGCAGCATTATCGGCAAGCTGGAACTGGACAAAACCTTTGAAGAGCGGGAGACGATCAACAGCGCAATCGTCGAGGCTGTGGACAAAGCTTCGGATCCCTGGGGTGTAAAAGTGACGCGCTATGAGGTGAAAAACATCGTGCCGCCGCAAAGCATCAAGGATGCCATGGAGAAACAGATGCGGGCGGAGCGGGAAAAACGCGCCATTATTGCCGAGTCGGAAGGCGACCGTCAGGCCAAGATCAACCGTGCCGAGGGTGACAGACAGGAGCTCATCGCCAGGTCGGAAGGCGAAAAGCAGAAACGAATCAACGAGGCGGAAGGTCGCGCTGAAGAGATTCGCAAGGTTGCAGAGGCGACTGCAGCCGGTATTCGCGAGATTGCTCTTTCCATAAACGAAAAAAGCGGGCTGGAGGCGGTAAACCTGCGTGTAGCGGAGCAGTATATCACGGAATTCGGCAATCTGGCAAAAACCAGCAACACCATTATTCTGCCGGCGGATCTGGCGGATATTGCCGGCCTGGTCAAAACTGCGACTTCGGTTATCGACAAAACCAAAAAGGGCGTTGCAAGGGAAACATAAAATGGAAAACCCCGTAGAACAGTTTATGATACAATAATTATTTATCGGGAGGTTATCTTGAAAAAAGGTTTTCTCTTCTTTGCCCTGATTTTTCTCATTGGTTTGGGATGTAATGTATTTTATACCCAAAACGGTCCACAACCGTCCATTCAATCATTTGAAACCATCAATCCGCTTGCTGCTGAAAAACATTTGGCTTTTTTGGCGTCGGATTCCCTGCTCGGACGCGATACCCCCAGCCCCGGGCTTGAACGGGCGGCAGAATACATTGCCGGGCGGTTTGCCGAATACGGCGTGCAACCGGTTAACGGCAGCTATTTTCATCACTTTAATCTCAGCCAGGTCAGCCTGGGCGATAGCAACACATTGGAACTATTCGATGCTTCCGCTAAAGCGATAACCTTCCTCATCAAAAGGGATTATATGCCGTATGGAATGACGGCAAACGGAAAGGCCCAGGCACCCGTGGTTTTTGCCGGTTATGGTATCTCTGCGCCCGAGTATGATTACGATGATTATGCCGGACTGGATGTTAAGGGTAAAGTCGTTTTTGTTTTAAAACGCGGCCCGCAACAGGAAAATCCGGCCAGCCCGTTTTATCTAAAAAAGGATTCTCATTATTTACAGGCAAAATATAAGATCGAAAATGCCATTGAGCATGGCGCCGCTGCGGTTCTGATGACTTCTGATCCGCTGCACAGTATTTCCTTAAAGCCACGTGGTTTTGCCTGGCCCAGTCTGTATAAATTTATCCCCGATGATGCACTGCCCTTTACCCTGGCCATGGAAGAGGATGAAAAGATACCTGCGGTGCAGGTCGGCAAAAAGATCATCCAAAACCTGTTCGGGAGCGTCGACGAGCTCAAACAAATCCAAAAGGGAATCGACAGCACCATGACGCCCAATTCTTATCCCCTTGACTCTAAAGTTATGCTGCAGACCAGTACGAGCCGTCAGCTCTATCCCACCCGCAATGTTGTGGGACTGTTAAAGGGGTCCGACCCGGCTTTACAGGAAGAAGTGGTGGTTGTCGGTGCTCATTACGATCACGTCGGATATATAAAGAATGCACCTGCTGAACAGGACAGCATCTACAACGGTGCCGACGATAATGCCAGCGGCACCACCGGGGTACTGCTTGCGGCTCATGCTTTTGCACAAAATGAGGTTAAACCGAGACGCAGCATCCTTTTTATCGCCTTTGCCGGCGAGGAAAAGGGACTGTACGGATCCAAGGCCTATACCGAGACGCCGCTCTTTCCGCTTGAAAAAACTGTAGCCATGTTCAATATGGACATGATCGGGCGCAACCATCCCGATTCCCTCACTCTGATCGGGTACAAGCGTTCGCCGGAACTGAGCAAAATTGTAAAAAAACAGAACAAAAAAGTCGGCCTGACGCTTGCCTATGACCGCGAATTCTATTTCGGCAACAGCGACCACGCTTCTTTTGCACGCAAGGATATTCCGGTCATTTTCTTTTGTACCAAAGAAACCCCTGATCTGCATAAAGTTTCCGATCACGTTGACAAGATCGATTTTCACAAACTATGCCGGGTCGTTCGGCTGCTCTATCTTAGCGCCTGGCATACCGCTAATCTGGAAAAAAAACCGGTTCTTCCGAATAATGAGTACTTTTTTAACCGCTGAGAAAACGCCAAGAAACG
>CAZSOP010000236.1:3390-6983 GCA_964608385.1 uncultured Cytophagia bacterium | reverse complement strand
GCGTTCTTGGCGAGCTTGGCGGTTTTGGGTACGCATTAACCGGATGAGCCATAAAGGTCGTGAACTATCGACGACCTGATGTTGGCTCAAATTAAGACCATAATAAATAATTTATTATGAGCAAAACAGCTCAGACATGGGCCGTTGAATGCTAAATTCATCCCCCCCAAAAAAACATTAAATGGTAACAGCAAATATGGCCGAAAACATCGAAATCAAAGCAGAGATTCAAGACCTGTTCGGACTCGAAGAACGGGTATTGCTGTTGAGCACTCAACCTGTGGTAACACTCGTACAGGAGGACTGGTTCTTTCACAGTAAAACCGGTCGTTTGAAGTTGCGTCGAATAAACAAAGAGAAATCCGAACTCATTTATTATAAACGACCGGATATTGCCGGTCCTAAAACGAGTGAATATCTCATTGTGCCGGTTAATGATGACGTTGGGTTGAGAACAATACTAACGCAAACCAATGGATTACGCGGTGTCGTACAAAAAACCCGCCACCTTTATTGGATTGATCAGACGCGGTTACATCTCGATATGGTTAAAGACCTGGGCACATTTGTCGAGCTCGAGGTCGTTCTAAAAGCGGGACAGTCGCGGGAGGAGGGCAAAGCCCTCCTCGATTGTCTCCTGAATACATTGAATATTGCCGACCTTCACTTTATTGAACAGGCCTATATCGATCTGCTGTTGAATAAAAAACCGTGATCCTTTTCGGTCAGGTCCTGTATTGCCTATTTTTCTCCCAGCAGCTCCATTGCCGTCGGATAGGAGGGACGGATGTCGATAGGCACATGTTTGAGCTTTTCGATCGTTTTTTTCATCAACGGCGTCATGACGCGATACTGTTCAATCAGATTTTTAGCGCCTTGGTAATCCCCTTCAGCCTGAATGGTGAGCAGTGTGCGGGCCAGGTCGGTCAGCACCGGTATCACCTTTTCCGGTACCACATCCAGCTTGCCGTTGTCGGTTTCAACGATGGCGCCGTTTTCAATCATGTAATTGAATTGAATCGCCACACCGCCGCCATGCGCTTCGTTGATGCCGAAACGGATCGACCGGAACATGCCACCGAGGTAACTGGCATAGACGGAATATTCCATGCTTTTCGGGTAAACGCCTTTTTCCATGAGAAAAATGAGATTATAGACGCCGAGAATATCTGCCTTGCATTCTTCGATCACCGAATAGGTTTCTTTTAATTCTTTGCTGACGCTGGTTTCGGTGCCGTCTGCAAGGGTGATGTTACCCGGTCCAAGCCCATGGCTCATCTCATGCATGAGGACGTGGTTGAAATAGGCATCAAAGCTGACGTGTTTCAATGGTTTTTCCGCCAGAATGGTTTCCACAATGGGGATCCAGCACTTGTCGTATTTTGCCCTGGCGATGTTTTTTAACATGACTTTTTTAGAGCCCTTTGCTTCACGAACGCGTTCGTCATTGGGTAAATTAAAGGCTGTGGTTTGTATCCCCGCTTTGGTATCACCGGCGGAAAAAATTTCCTGAACCACCTTGATGGGAGAGGAAGAGCCGCGATCAAAGTTCTTGTCGCGGTCTGGAATCGGCAAATTGGCCTCCATGGCGTTGAGATATTGCGCCGCGGCCGAGAGTTTTTCGCTCTCTTCCTGATCGACGATACACACAAATGCCTCATAAGCGGCCTTGTAGTTGAACAGATTGTCTTCATACACTTCATAGGGACCAATGACGATCTCAAGATTACCTTCCAGGTCCATCCAGGCCATATCGCTGTCAAAATAATCATCGGTCAATAGCGCTTCGGCGCGAAGATCGAGATATTTTTTCAGGGTCAGCTCCTGGGATAATTCGGCTGCTTCCTTGAGAAACGTATATGCCCTGGAGACCCACTCCTTATAGGCTTGGTGGTAGGGGATCGCAGTCAGTCGACCTTTTTCGCGGCGAATAAGGGTAAACGTTGAGGTAAAATCATCTTCCAAAGGCGGACGCTTTTCGATATAGGAATTGAATTCCTCTTTAGACATATCGGCCGGATAAAAGCCGGCGCCATCGGGTTTTTCATAATCTACCAGAAAGGGTTTGTCTTCTTCCAGACGATTCCAGGGCCCGAACATGATATCGAACAATTTCAGGTAATCTTTATCTTCCGGCGTTGTCGATGCTTTCAACGCCTGGCGCAGTTGAGGATTATCCGGATTGACCTGACGCAAAAAGAGTTCATCCATGACCCTGGCTGCTTGAAGCACTCTGGTCAGCGTGGCTTTTTCCGATGCTGTCAGGTGATCGATATTGCTACTGATTTCAACCGGAGCCAGTTTGTTCAATTGCTCGACAACATAATCGTGCCGAGCGCGATCCAGTTGTGATGTGCTACAGGCCAGAACAAATATCATCATTACTCCTAAAATGTGGATTGGTCGCATGATACACCTCATTTTTAAAATTTACTCGTTTAAAATTTCCTTGCCAGCGTTAAGGTATAGTGGCGTATAGGCAAAATCGTTCGTTCAACCTGAGTATGGTTGTGATTAAAAAGATTTTTGGCATAAAACGTCAGTTTCCAGTCGTTGATAGATACGGCTAAAAAGGCATTGGCGACTTTTTGGGGAACCCGTTCATCATTGGGATAAAGCTTAACCGCGTTCTCTTTCAGAGCTTCCACAAAGCGGTAATCGGCGCCGATATTGAAGAATTGCCAGGAATAGGTTAAGGAGAGGTTGTAAAAATATTTTGGCCGATAGGCCAGTGTTGTATTTTTATCAAGATTTTTTGGATTCATTACGGTAATCGATGCTTCAGTAAAAAGGTTTTGAATCCATGGATTGATCTTTAGGCTTGCTTCCACACCGCGAATTCGGGCACGTGTCAGATTGACAAACTGGATAACCTGGTTTTCATTGGGTTCCGGTTCTATCAGATCCCAATAGTCGTTTTGAAAAAGGGATAAATCGAAATAGAGTTGTGACGTCAGTGAGGCATTAACGCCGATCTCATGGGACCAGGCTGTTTCTGATTTCAAGTTTTCGTTTGGCAACAGGCGTAACCCGGAGTAGATCGAATCGGCAAACCGTTCCGACATGCTTGCCGCCCGGAACCCTCTGCCGGAGGAGGCGCGTAGGCTGATATTGGGTTGAGCGCGCCAAACCAATCCGATTTTAGGGTTCCATTCCGAGTCGGCAAATCCAGTATCCACATAGTGATGGTCAAAGCGTAATCCGATTGTTAACCGGAGTGTGGATAAAATTGCTCTTTCATTTTGTACAAAAGCGGAAAGGACATATTGATAGTGATCGCCGACCAGGTCTGAGCGGACAAGATCATAGCTCTCTTCAGTGCCGAAAATATACGAATTGTCTGTCGAAGGTTGATATTCACCCTGAAGTTCCACTCCGACTCGATTTGCTGTCGATGCTGATATATTGTCATGAAAGAAATTCTTCCAATAGTTGCGAAAATAAGAGAGGCGGGCTCTTACGCCCAGTTTTTTGTTCAGGGTGGATTGATAAAATGAATTCAGACTGAATTTGTTCGAGACCGTATGATCAGCGAGTGCCTCCGGATCGACCTCAAGGGCATAGCGTTGATTTCTCCACAAAAGACCGGCGCC
>CAZSOP010000236.1:0-3380 GCA_964608385.1 uncultured Cytophagia bacterium | reverse complement strand
CCCTTCACATTCGATTGTTGTCCCAGGCGGGTATGATATTTCATCGAGGCATTATAGCGCTGGTAAAAATTATTCTGCCGGTAACCTGTGGACTGGTGTTTTCCCAGCGCCAAAAAGATTTCAGAGCGATTGTTGAGCTTGCGGGTGTGGTCGATATCGATGTCATCAAAGTGTAAAATCCGGTCCGTCCACTGCCATTCCGGATATGCCGGTTTATCATAAAAGCCGGCCGATAATCGCAGATTCGTAACCGGCTTTGCCGATGCTTCTTTGGTGATCACATTTATAACGCCGCCAAGGGCGTTTGAGCCATAAACCGCAGAGCCGGCGCCCTTGATGATTTCAACATGATCGATCTGGCTTGCCGGTATAAGGTCCCATTTAATGTCGCCACTGTCGCCGGGCATCACCGGAACACCGTCTACAAGGAAAAGAATGCGACTTCCGGCGCCGTAACTGAATCCCGACGACCCCCGGATATTGATCTGTGAACGCATAAAGTTGACGCCCGAGGCATGCTCTAGAAGATTATCCAGATAGATTTCATTTTTTTCCTTAAAATCTTTTTGCGTGATGATACCGACGCTGTTTGGCGAATCCTGGATGTTTTGCCGCCTTTTATTGGCTGAAATAAGGATTTCGGGTGCTGCTATGATGGTTTCTTTCAAGGTAATATCAATTTTAACACTTCCCTGGGCCGGCACGGAAACATCCTTTTTGACCACTTGCCGGAATCCCATCATGGTGAAACGAATGCTGTAAGACCCTGCAACGAGATCGGACAGGCGGTACTCGCCTTTAATATTGCTGCTGGTTCCCAATACCGTACCGATAATAGTGATATTAACACCGGGTAACGCTTCACCGTCTTCTGAGTGAATGTACCCTTCCAGAGTTCCTGAATAGGTTACCACCGGAGAGATCAGCAGAAAAAAAAGTATGATAGTGTTTTTCATTTCATGTCCGAGGTATTTGTTTTTTTACCGGGTAAAATAGAGGGGAATATCTATATTATCGACCCACGATGTATCGCTTGCAATGGTCACCGGGGAAGCAAATAAATCGCCCTGTTTTAAATAGACACCGACAACGCTCTGCAATGAAATGGGAATATCCTTACCCAAAAGCAGGGTGCCGATGAGACGATAGGTTTTTGGTTGCAGGTTAAACTCGTAATGGATTGAATCGAATCCGGCTGCAATCGGTGGAGAGAACTGAAGGTCCAGCAAGCCTTTGGGTGGAAAGGAATCCGAAGCGATCATAATGACCGATTCGGCTTGCGCCGGCCATGGCTGTTTGACCACGAGTTTTCCGGAGAGTCCACTTTGAACCGATTTTTTGGCTTTTGAGAGATCTGCGACAATATCCACCGATTCGACCATTTGATCGCGGTGTCTGATCGTCACGGATTCGGGATTAAACAGGTCATCGTCTTTGAAATAATAGCCGATGACATTGGTAACATCCCATGCTTGTCCTCTCTCTTTCCATATGACCCCGATGGCGCGAAAGGTTATGGGGGCGGTATAAATGGTATAGTGGACCGTATCCTGAAATAACGGTAAGGGTTCACCCATTACGATATCTGTTATTTCACCGGGGGGAAACTTTTTCGCAGCAACAACCACAACCTGATCGGTGGATTCAGGCCAATTCTTTTGAAATACAATGCGCCCCGAAAAACCGCTCTGCAGCGGTTTGAGACCGGTATCGACGGAGCAAGCGCAAAACCCAATAGACCATAGGATGAAAAAGAGGGGTTTTTTCATATTTTCTCAATGCTTTGATTGCAAAAAATAAAAAGGCCTTACAACTGTAAGGCCTTTTATTATACACGGTTTTTACCAGAAAATCAAATAAAATATTAAAAGTTTAATGGATACTCCAGACCAACCATGATATTGGTGACATCCATTTGATAGGTGCCGGCCATGTTGTCATAACCGGATTGATCTTCCATCAGTACCCATTCTTCGACTTCCATGTCGCCGATAAACATTTTTTCAAAGCTGGCCAAAAGTCTGACCGGACCGACGGGTACCTCGGCACCAACGATAACCACGTTGCGTCTGCCGGCATCTGGAATAGTCGGGGACATGGTGGCTGCGATGGTGGCCTGGGGTTCAGTATAGAAAGAACCGCGCAGTTTGATGGAGGAGAGAGAATATTCCAGTCCGAGGCCGACACGGATACCATCTTCCCAGTTTTCAACCAGCTGGCTGTATGCTTCTCCTTCTGAGGTGTTGATATCGATGACATCCCAGGAGGACCACCGGGTAAAAGCGACGTCGGTAGAGATAAGCAGATTGGGAATACCGCTATAGGCAATACCGGCACCGACTTTCATGGGCAGCGGCAGATCGGTTACGACCTCTTGTCCCTCTGCAAGGGTATTGGTTCCACCGGAATAGTAATTCAGCAGTACGCCGTATTCCTCTACGGAAAGTTGTCCGGCAGCGAGCATGGCATCAAAGATCGGCTTGATACCCTGCATGATCGTGGCATTGGCAACGGGATGATTGGAAAAATAGGTTTTGGCGTTGATTGTTCCTTCCATCGGTACATCGCCATAGTACTGAAAGGAGGCGCCGAGACTCAGATGTTCGGTCGGTTTAAACATCACACCGAGATTGGCGCCAAAGCCCATGCCATCGCCTTCGAGATGCGTATCCGTGATCAGGTGGTCATAAGGTGAATAGAGAGCATCCGCGGGCAAATTGGCAGCAGCTGTGGCGAGATCGGGATTAAAGATATATGGATTTGGCGTAAAACTCGGTTTTCGGATCATGATATCCGCCATGATAATGGAGACACCCAATCCGACTGAAAACTGATCGTTCAGTTTAAAAGCAATGGTGGGATGGATATCGATTATTTTGAGATTATCTTCCCATTCAAATTCCGGGTAAGCGCTGTTGTAGGTGCTGGTATTGAGCAAATCCCATTCGGCTCCCAAACCGAAAGGCGCCCAAACACCGACACCATAGGTTACCTTGCCGGTACCGAACATAACACCAGCGGCCGGCATGAGAAAGGTTTTGGGTTCATTTTCAATTTTTTGGCCATAGGTACCGCTAAAGGGCATGTTGGCGAGGTTGGCTTTAATCGTGTATCCTGCCACCGGTCTGATAAATTCGAGCGAAAAACCGGCAGCCAGTCCTTCGGAAAAAGCGATCCCGGCGGGATTCCAGTACATACCGCTCCAATCGTTTGAGATTGCGCGATAATTACCGCCCAGCGATTGCGCCCGGGCCCCGACACCAGTCAATTCGACACCGGCACTGAATGCCAAGCCGACGCTCAAAAAAACCAGCAAACATACGGCAAGTATCCTGTTCATTTTACCTCCTCTTCATATTGGTTTAGTACGTTGGCTGAAT
>CAZSOP010000235.1:0-6986 GCA_964608385.1 uncultured Cytophagia bacterium | reverse complement strand
AACCACGCGCTAAAGCGCGTGGCTATGAAAAAAGTGGCTATGAAAAAAGACTATTATGGCAGAGCCACAAAAAAAAATCCGCTCTATCAGCAGGTACCATGCACGGCATGATAAAGAATAGGACAAAGTTTACGAAATTATCGGGTTTTTAATACTATTTACAAAATCTTGATAAACCCTTTCATTGCCACGAGCTTTAGCTCGTGGATCAGATCTCCCCACAACACAGTTGCGGGCTTGAGCCCGCTGAGATAAAATAAAATATCAGCGAAAAACCTTGCATAAAATCATTCCGCTCACTACATTTGTCACAGAGAAAAACGGCAACAAGGGGAGCGGAATGCGATTGAGACAACTGCTTTTACTGACGGGTCTGCTATTATTCTGTTCCGGGCAGATCGGAGCACAAACAACACGATCCCTGTGGGTGACGCGCTGGGACTATAAAACCCCTCAGGACATCAAAAACATCATTGATAATGCTGTAACGTATCATTTCAACACCTTGCTGTTTCAGGTACGCGGCAATGCAACCGTATTTTATCCTTCAGATATTGAACCCTGGGCCGAGGAATTCAACTTTGAAAATCCGGGCTGGGATCCGTTACAACTTGCAATCGAACTGGCGCATAACCGCGGTCTGGCGCTGCATGCCTGGGTAAACGTTTACCCGGGCTGGCGCGGCGACTCGCCACCGGACATCAAGAATCAACTCTATCACCGGCATCGTGACTGGTTTATGCAGGATAAATACGGAGACCGGCAGAACCTCAATGACCACTATCTGTGGCTCTCCCCCACGCATCCGCAAACCCCGGATTATTTGCTCAATCTGATGCGCGAAATCTACAGTACCTATGATATCGATGGTTTGCATCTCGATTATATTCGTTTTCCTTCCTCTTCATATTCATGGGATAACGCTTCACTGAAAATGTTCAAAATAGCCTTTGGTGGTTTACCGAAAGATCAGCCGGATAAGTGGGATATTTGGCGGCGCCACTCCATTACCAATTTTATTACCGATCTCTACGGCCAATTAAAAGCCTGTAACCCTCAAACCATTCTCAGCGCTTCCGTGGTTAGCGATTACCGCAGAGGCTATCATCTCTACATGCAAGACAGCCACGGCTGGCTCAGCAAAGGCGTTATGGATATTATTTACCCGATGATCTATACCAAAGATCATCTGCTTTTTTATCGCCAATTAAAAGATCACCGAAAAAACAATCATAATCGCGACGTCTACCCGGGCATTTTCGCACACGATGCAAAAAAACTTTCGATGCAGATTCGTATCGCGGAAAAGATGGCTTGTGGCGGCGTATCGGTTTTTGCCTATAGCAAACTTTTTCCAGCCCACACCCCGGATACAGCGTTTTCCCAAACCCTGATCAATCTCTGGCCGACCACCGCCACGCCGCGGTCGCTGAATTGGAAAAGTGTTCATCATGATACCCAGGGCCCGCTCATTACTCAGGTTCATACCGTACCGGTCAATATATATAAAAACAACAGCTTTAAAATCGTCGCCAAAATCACCGATCCTTCCGGGGTCTATGACGATAAAACGACAGCCCAAGGCAAAGGGGTTTATCTCAGGTATGCAAGCACCTCTTCTTCAACACCCGATATCATCGGCATGCGAAGGATGTCAAAAGAGAGCGATTGGTTTATAACCGAAAAATCGATTCCGCCGCAAAAGTCAGGTCTGGATTTTCGCTGCAGAATATTTGCCTGGGATGATTTCAAAGTATCCGCAGGGCATTCGAAACGAAACATGGGTTACAGCGATGTCTGGTCTCTGGATATCCTGGAACCGAATGAATCCTATATCAATCAGGGAGAGTTCGGCGATCAGCTATGGAATCCAAGCGCTCTCCAAGTGGACCCATATGGCAAAATCTGGGTAATCGCCGGAAAAAAGAATACCATCACGGTTCTGAATCCGGATGGCAGTGAATCAGACTTGAGCGATGTACAAAATCCGGACAACTCGGCCCTGAGAGAACTTGAGGGGCTAACCGGACTGGCTTATTCTCCGCGCGATATCATGTGTGCGGTAAAGGACTCGACTATTTTTCGCATCAATGTCAAGAGTGGCGATCTTCTCAAGCCCGTCAAGCTGAACTTTGCGACCACGGCTATAGATTGTGATGCCGAAGGTCATATCTTTGCTCTGGAAAAGACATTCAGTCAGTTTCATGTCCTGGCACCTACAGGTGCAGAATTGCAAAACAGTCCCTTTGGTATAGATCACAGCGCCAACCACATTACCGTGTTCGACAATGCAATGATGGTATTGATCAGCGATCGATCCACAGACAGCATACAGTGCTGGAAAGGCGCTATCGAAGGCAGGCGGGCGCGGTACTGGCGGGCGGACAACCTTCAGACATTCGATATTGATATCGGCAAGGTGGTCACGGATAAAAACGGCAGGATCTATATTCCGCACTCACCGCGGGGTTTGATTTCAATTATGGACCGGAGCGGCAGGGTGTTGGAATATCTCAAGGGAGGCAAGCCGCCTTTAAGAACACCCAGAACCGTCGGTATTTCACCATCACGCGACAGCCTTTATGTACTGGAGGCTGCCGGTTACGGCCCGATTAAACTTTATTTATGGACAAAAAGCCCTAAGTTTGGCTTTTTCGCACCAAAAGCAGTGAACAGGGCAGCTCCATAAGCGCCAGCTCCAGGTCTTGCGGAAAAAGCCGGTCCAGTATACCCATTCTGTTTTTCTGAGTCGGCACGATAAACATATCGGCTTTGATTTCACGGCTAAAATCAAGGGTTACCGAGCGGGCCTTGTCATACAGGCATCTTTTGGTAACCGACAATCCGCCCAGCTCAAACTTTTTAAGATATTTGCTTAGCCTTTTGTCTTCCCGATTATAAATGGATTTTATCTTTTGGGCTTCATTGGGAATTTCATTTTTCCCTTCCCACTCGGGTATCTGAAACGTATGTGTCAGATACAACTCGCTGTTTTGAGCAAAGAGGGCGATTTTGGCGGAAACATCGACCGCCAGCTCAGCTTCGGGATTTCCATAATCGACAACGCAATGAATTTTATGCAGGGGTTCGGGTTTGACCCTGGGATCAGAAAAGAGCATAACCGAACAGGGGGCGCTACGGGCCAGATTTCGCGCTATGGAACCGAAATAATATTTAAACAACCCTTCTTTTTTAAGAGCCCCGGCAACGATGAGATCAGCTCGATATTCCCTGGCAACCTGAACCAGTACATCGTTCGGCTGTCCGGAGCGGATTACAAAAATGGGAGGGTGTTGCTTAAAATCCGATTTTTCAATGGCTTGTTCCAGTTTGGAGCGGGTTGACAGGTTGTCTTCCCCTACATGCACGATGATCGGAGCTGTGCCGAGAATTTTAAGCAGACGGTGGGCTTCATTCAACACAGCGCCGAGTCGCGGCGAAAACGCTGCCGCCACCACGGCACGTTTGTAGACAGGTTCATAAATGTCGATAAAGGGCTGGTCCAAAAAACTCTCCTCATATTGCTCTATTCTTTTCGGGAATCCATCGGCTTGTTGTTGTTTATTCGTTATTGTCGGCGGAAACATTTTCCGTCGATTGTCTCAATCTGCCGGCGTGGCTGCAGAATTCGTCAACACTCATCTGTTTCATGTAGACCAATCCGTGACAAGCCCGCATACGGGGATGGTCGCTTTCGTTAAAATATTCCCTGCCCAGACAGGTTTTAACTTGCTGATATTGTTCGACCAGAATCTGTTCGGAGAGGCGTGAAAACGGACCATCCAGTTCATAACTGGGAAACGAAGCGGCCCGCTGGGAGCCGAAGCACTTGTCGAACGCTTTCTCCAGAGACGCCATCGAATTCAGGGATACCGGTACCATGATATTTGCTTCGGATGGATGAAATCGGAACCAGACGTTTCTGTATCCCCATATTTTAATGTCGCGATTACCGCTCTCCTGTTGATAAATTTCGACAGCCCGCGCCATGGTCTGCAGCACTTTATAATGCGTACTGGGGCCACTTCCTTCGGGATCAAACGCCAGGGTGATAATGGTCGGCTTTATCCGGCGCATGATCGCCAGAACCGGCTCGACGTCGCGCTGTTTATCGATGGTATCGCCGAACAACCCCCCACCATAAAATCCCAGACGAAGGTGGTTGACATTCCGGCAGTTAAATCCGAGGAACCCCCACAACAAATCCGCTTCCCATTCCCGGATCATTCCCTTAAGCTGTTGAATATAAGGCAAATCTTTTTTACCGGGATATTGGGTTTGAAAATAGAGGATCATCTCCTTTACCCGGCTTTTGAGCTGAAAAAGATTGTCCTCTTCAAAGATGGATATCAGATTTCGCAATATGCGTCTGGCTTCTCCCTTATTCCTCATGCTGCGGCTGTGAGCGGCAACGCCGTCGAGATACTGGTACATATCGCGATTGCGGCCGATTTCATTATCGTCCTCGAAATATCCTGCGGCCATCAGCTCTTTAAATTGCGGCGTATCAAGGTGATTGAGTAGATTTTCCAGCACGTCACAGGTATAGCTATTGGTGACGGCATTAAAGCCGCTGGTCATATAATTAAAATAATTCTGATTTCGCGGAGAGCGCACCAGGTGGATGATATAGGCCCAATAGCCGAGCATAATATCATCGTGATGCGGTGCCGTATGCATAAAAACCTGATCTTCAATCGGAGCGAGACCAATATCTATTTTTTCGATCAGGCTTTTGCGCACCATTTCCGCAATTTCTTCGTGTTTTTTGCCGGTTTTGGTCATCACCCATTTTGAAGAACGAACGCTGAGAATATCCGAACGGACAAGCTCGTGCAGACGTTTGTTTTTCTCCAGCGCAAGGTCGATCAAGATTCTGTCTGTTTCCTCATCCGGCAGGGGACCCATTTGGCTGACATCCTCATAGCGACGCTCGACCAGGCGTGAAGCCGCCCCCCGTGTCAGATAAAAACGGGCATTGCGAAGTTTTTGCAAACTGGACGCCGGATATTTATTGCTCGGAGGACTCTGTATTGAATCTTTGACCACATCCGCAAAGGATTCTCCTGCCGCCATCACGATAGCCGTACAATCGTGGTCAAATGTCATGGTGGCAAGGCCTATAATCATCACCAGGCGGTTCTTGGCAACTTCTATCCCCCCCAAATCAGTGGCAGCCATGGATTGGGTTTCATAATTGGTTTCCGTCAGGCGTGTTGTTGAATAATGATCCGTGCCGCGCACATTGGAACAGATATGGCCATCCGGACCGATATCGCTGAGCAGAAAACCGATGCCACCCAGCTCCCGCACCCGGTTTTCATAATCGGTGCAATATTGATCGACTTTTTGAATGACTTGTTTCTGCAACCTCTCTTCGCTGTTCCTGCCATGCCGAACCCGTAGTGATAAATCAACAATATTGTCTTTAAAGATATCATCGGGAACCCTGTTATCAGGCATTCCAACTGTCCAGGCATCCATCAATAATGCTTTTTTTGCATCGATACCGAATCCGCGAAAGTAATATTTCTGAATGAAATAGCGGGCACTATTGGTTTGAGTCGGATTGATCGGATAATACTCCTGAGACTGTATAAAAACAAGAGAACTCGTATCCGGTTTTTGGCTGGTATCGAACCCAAAAGCCTCCAGTTCTTCCTGTACCGGCTTGGTCTGCCAGTTTTGCAGATAATAGCTGACATATTTGATAAAATGTTCAGCTGACTTGCCGGTCGGCAATGAGACCGTACCGCCGGGATTGTTCATGACCCATTCGAGAAAGCGAAGCGCAACCGTTTTTCCCAAGTCCGGATAATTGGCAACTTCGATCACCGCAACTTTTTCGCTTGGTTTGTAGATCAGCTTTCTGCCGCTTGCAGATAAAGTCAACTCTTCGACTTGCGATTGTACAGTACTTTTTTTCGTACTCATGATTTGGTTCCCTTGGATTGACAACGCACCTCTGCTTTGCCTGCCCGACAGGCGAAGCAGAGATGAAAAGACGCCGTTACAACTATTTATTTACCCTATATTTTACCGCACTGGTTTACAGGGTTCCGGTTGCCGGCCTTGGACCGATAACTGCAATAATTTAGCAATATTTCGCACTTTGCCAAATGCTTTATAGACGAAACCGTATTTTTTTCAAGAGAAGAAACAAAAAACCACCACCCGTCACGAGACCCAAAATCAGGATTGTCCGTGAGATGCCATAAAGGGGAATCAAAAAGGTACTGACCACGAGCGCACCTGCAGAAGCACCGACGAGATCGGCGGCATAGATCGAACCCGGTTGACGGTGTTTACGCAACAGCGTGTAGTGATGACACAAGAGCGGAAAAAGGGCCCCCAGCAAGGCACCGATCAGGGTTATCAGTAAATAATAAAGCAAATAAGAGGGTTGCTGCAGAAATATTGTCAACAATGGTTTCAAAAAACAGATCAGTATCAGCAACAGAACGAGCAATACCAGCAAGAGCCCCTCAAACCATTTTACAAATCTGTTGGCAAACAGACTTCCCAGCGCCAGCCCTGCCATATAAGCCGCGATGGCCATGCCTACATAATGATAGAGGGCTCCAAAACTGATCTGAAAGGAAATGATCAAAATAACATTCAGGCCGATACTTGTAAATCCCAGTAATATGGCATTGAGAAAAATTCCCCCGGCCCATACTTTACGGTTCTTATCGTAAATTCGGGTTAACAAAAGCCACACCAGCAAAAAACCCGGTATGACCCACAAAATCGATGAGAACTGCACTGTGAACAAGCTGCTGAGCATATCCCGGCTCCGGATGATCTTATACCACAAAACGAGATCGAAAAAGTAGGAAATTGGCTGGAAATCCCGGTTAATCCGGTAAGGTGCGGTTGAAATTTCGTCAACGACGTATTGCAATCGTTCCGGTAAAAAATATTGAAAAAAGAGCTGGGGGAAAAAATAATCATAAGAAAGGTCAAGGTCATGATAGCGGTCTTCC
>CAZSOP010000234.1:0-6992 GCA_964608385.1 uncultured Cytophagia bacterium | reverse complement strand
TTCTCAGCGTTCTTGGCGAGCTTGGCGGTTTTGGGTACGCATTAACCGGATGAGCTCTAAATAATCCTGAGCTGCAGAATGAGAAAAGCGGTAAACAAAGAGGATGCGGCTATGGTACAGCCAAAACTTTACGAGATCATTCCGGGCATACAAAACTATACATGGGGAGGAACGGAATATATACCCTCCCTTCTTGACATAGAAAACAAAGAAAAAAAACCCTACGCCGAACTCTGGATCGGTACCCACCCCGTTGCACCGGCCAAGGTTGTTGTCAATAACCACCCGGTATTGCTCAGCGATTTTATCAACAAAACCCTCCTCGGCTCCGGCAGCATTGAAATGTTCGGGACGACTTTGCCCTATCTTTTCAAGGTTTTGGATGCGCAAAAAATGTTGTCCATTCAGGTCCATCCCTCCAAACAACAGGCAGCAAAGGGTTTTGCGAGAGAAAACAAGGCAAACATTCCCCTCACAGCCAAAAATCGCAATTACAAAGATACCAATCATAAACCGGAAATTCATGTCGCGCTTACAGAGTTCTGGATGTTGCACGGTTTCAGGCCCCTGGAAGAAATCGATTACTGGTTGCATAAAATAGCGGAATTTACTCCCCTTTTGAAGACATGGAACAGGGGTAACTTGTCGCTTTTGTATGAGACCATTATGACCATGCCCCAGAATCAAATAGATTCCATTCTTCAACCACTCGTCGAACGCCTGATGCCTTTATATCGTTCTCAACAATTGGACAAAGACGAACCGCATTTTTGGGCGGCGCGTGCAGCGGATCTGTTTCCCCTTCCCGGCAATCATCTTGATCGGGGTATCTTTTCCATATACCTGTTTAATCTTCTTCATCTCCATCCGGGTCAGGGGACCTTTCAGGCCGCCGGTGTTCCCCATGCTTACCTGCAAGGCACCAATGTGGAGCTCATGGCCAACTCGGATAACGTCCTCAGGGGAGGGCTCACGCCTAAACATATCGATGTAAAAGAGTTGCTCAACATCATCAAAATAAATCCGGCCCCGCCGCAAATATTGGCAGGAACAAGAATCGCTGAACACGAAACGCTCTATCCCGCCCCGGTAAAAGATTTTAAACTCAGCAGACTGCTCCTGGAAAACGGCGATAATTATACCAGTCAGAACAATCACGGACTTGAATGCATGGTGATAACAGAAGGCAGTATCCAGGCAAAGGACGATTATCAAGAAATGTCACTCAACAGAGGCAAAGTGTTTATGGCACCTGCAAATGTTGCGTATACTTTGGAGGCAAAAACACGATGCATTATATTCAAAGCCTCCGCATTTAGTGACCAAAATACAGAAAAACCGTAAAGACCAAGAGAGGCTTAAATCTATGAATGTATATGCAATTATTATTCTGTCAGCACTGATTTTTGAATATGTTTTTGACCTGATCACCGAAATTCTCAATCTCAAAGCTTTAGAAAGCAAATTACCCAACGAGTTTAAAGATGTCTGGGACGAAGATCAATATCAAAAATCACAGGAATACACGCGCGTTAATATCAAGTTTGGTATCATTACTTCAACCCTCAGTTTGATACTAACTTTGGTTTTCTGGTTTGCGGGCGGATTTCAATACCTGGACAGCATCGTCAGGCAGTGGGAGCTGTCGATGATATGGAGAGGGTTATGTTACATCGGTATTCTGGTATTGCTGCGGTCCCTGTTTTCCCTGCCGTTCGCCATCTACAAAACATTCGTGATTGAAGAAAAATTTGGATTCAATAAAACCACCTGGAAAACCTTTCTGTCCGATATGATCAAGGGGCTTGCCCTTGCCGTTATTCTCGGCGCACCAATACTTGCCGGTGTATTGGCCTTTTTCCAATACGCCGGCAACTATGCCTGGTTTTATGCCTGGATGGTAACCACTCTATTTACATTGATTATCCAATATATCGCCCCCCGTTGGATTATGCCGCTGTTCAATAAATTTGAACCGCTTGAACAAGGAAAGTTGAAAGCGGAAATCATGGATTATGCAGATTCAGTGGATTACCAGCTGGAAGGCGTCTATGTAATGGACGGGTCACGCCGATCCTCAAAGTCCAATGCCTTTTTTACCGGTTTCGGTAAAAATAAACGCATTGCCCTGTTCGACACGCTGATCGACAAGCACACCGTCCCCGAATTGCTAACCGTTCTCGCGCATGAAATCGGTCATTTTAAAAAGAAACATATTCTAAAGGGATTGATCATCAGTATCATCCATTCAGGCGTTGTCTTTTATCTGTTATCGATCTTTTTAAACCATAAAGGGTTGTACGACGCCTTTTATATGCAGCACCAGTCCATCTATGCCGGCCTGATATTCTTTGGATTGCTCTATTCGCCTATCGAATTTATTTTATCCGTTTTTATGCAGCTCTTTTCCCGAAAACACGAAATTGAAGCGGACGAATTCGTCGTCCGCACAACGGACAAGGCGGAACATTTTATCAATGCGCTAAAAAAACTCTCTGCCGACAACCTGAGCAATCTGAGACCGCACCCTCTGTATGTGTTCTTTAACTATTCGCATCCTCCGATATTACAGCGAATCAAACATATCAAAAAACTGGCGAAAAGCAGTTAAAAGCTCTTGAAATGATTGTTATCGATCGAAACACCGTAATCCGTGAAAATGAAATTAACCTGGCCGCCACAAAAAGCTCCGGTCCCGGAGGTCAGAATGTCAACAAAGTGAACACGCGGGTTACCCTTTCCTTTGATGTTCTGAATTCCAGCCTGACGGAAGAGCAAAAACATCGCTTGTACAGGCGATTGGCCAACAGAATCAATAAAGAGGGCGAATTAAAACTCAGCAGTCAGGAGCACCGGACACAGTCTGCAAATAAAAAAGCGGTTATCGAGCGTTTTATTGAATTACTGCAAGGCGCCCTGTGGAAACCAAGGCGGCGCAAACAGAGCACCCTGCCCCGGCACGTTAAGGCGAAAAGAGTGGCTGCCAAAAAACATCGCGGTGAACTCAAAAAAATGAGAAAAAAAGTAGAGTGGTAAAAATTGTCTTGTTATCTCTTTACAGTCTCTTTCTGAATCGTACCGTCCAAAACCAAAATAGCGAGATCGACATGCAAACTAAAATCCAGGAAATTTATCAAAAGATCCAAACACCCCATAAATATGGCATTGTTCTTAAACACCGGGATGGACACAAGCTGGATTGTCCCAGCATATTTAGATATGCAGACAAATGGTATATGACCTATATCATTTTTGATGGCAATGGCTATCAAACGGCGCTGGCAGAGAGCGAAGATTTACTGCATTGGCATGAAAAAGGTGTTATTCTCGGCTTTAAAAAGTCGACCTGGGATGCCAATCAGGTCGGAGGCTATATCGCTCTTCAGGATTATCGCTGGGGAGGTTCCTATAAATTGCTCGACTATAAAAATCGCTACTGGATGTCCTATTTGGGGGGTGCATTGAAGGGATATGAAACCGATCCGCTGTCTATCGGAATAGCCTGGACGCAAACACCGCATTTACCCGGAGAATGGCACAGACTGGAGTGCAATCCGGTCTTAACCCCCGACCAACCCGATGCCAGGCCCTTTGAACGAGCAACCCTCTATAAAAGTCATATTATTTATGATAAAGATAAAAATCTGGGCCACCCTTTCGTTATGTTTTATAACGCCCGGCAAAAAGGCGATTGGATTGAGAGAATCGGTATCGCGATTTCTGATGATATGATAAAATGGGAACGGTTCGGAGACAATGCCGTTATCGACAATGGTTCCGGAATTTCCGGTGATCCTCAGATCACAAAAATCGGAGACATCTGGGTTATGTTTTATTTCGGCTATAGATGGAAACCCCAGGCATTTGACACCTTTGCCATATCCAATGATTTAATCCACTGGACAAAATGGCAGGGAGAACATCTGATTGCACCTTCTGAACCCTGGGATGAAACATTTGCCCATAAACCCTCTATCGTCAAACACAGGGGAATCGTATATCATTTTTATTGCGCCGTCGGCAAAGAGGGACGAGTAATCGCATTAGCGACGTCAAAAAAATTGAACTGATCCGCTCCTTTTTTACTGCTTTTGAGCTTTACGCATCCGATAAACACCGCTCAGGGAATAAAATGCGATAGCGATCCAGATAATGTTGACAAACGTAGAAGGAAAGGCCCGGTAATAAAACGTATTGACAATGAGAAAAACACTACCGAATATATTCAATATTTGATAAGAAAGTGCATTGCCTTCAACCCGCCTGGTTGAAACGAAAAAGTAAGCGATTAAAATCAATGCCGCACCGATCCAGCCGACAATGTCAACAATTAAATTTATACTCAATGAATGCCTCTTTCTTTTAAACAACGCCTATGGCCTGGTCCTGCAATTCCGTTACATGCCCCACGATCGGCGCCGAAATTTCTGCCCGGGAAAAAGCCTGCTGCAACGATTTTGCCTTTTTTTCGGAAACCGATATCAACAATCCGCCTGAGGTTTGGGCATCGTTTAACAGGAGCTGTTCCGTTTCGCCAATGTTCTCTGCATAATGAACATGAGGCGCCACGAACAGACGGTTGGCGCGGGATCCGCCCGGGATGTGCCCCCCTCCGGCTGTTATTTTTGCATCCTCGAGAACAGGAATCCGGTTGAACTGAAAAACCAACCCTGTTTTGCTCGCCTGTGCCATTTCGAGAGCATGTCCTAAAAGCCCAAATCCGGTAATATCCGTGCATGCATGAACACCGATTTGCCGGCAAATTTCCGAGGCCTGTTTGTTCAATTCAACCATGATCCGACAAACTCTCTTTTCCATTTCTGCAGAACCCTTGCCCGCTTTTAAAGCCGTTGTAACTGTACCGGTACCGATTGGTTTGGTCAGAAACAACAGGTCGCCGGCACGCGCGCCGCTGTTGGTAAGGATATGATTCGGGTGGACCGTTCCGGTAACCGCCAAACCATATTTGAGCTCTTCATCGGAAATGGTATGACCGCCGATAATCACTGTATTCCCCTCCCTGGCCTTATCAAACCCTCCCTGTAATATTTCAGCAAGGACATCCAGGGAAAAAATCTCTTTGGGAAATCCAACAATATTCAATGCCGAAAGAGGCGTTCCACCCATGGCATATATGTCGCTGAGAGAATTGGCTGCCGATATTTGTCCATAAATATAGGGATCATCGACAATGGGGGTAAAAAAATCGACGCTTTGCACCAATGCCAAATCATCGTGCAGCCTAATTACACCGGCATCATCTGCGGTGTTCATCCCGACCAAAACCCGCGGGTCTCTCACGCTGGGAAGGTTTTCCAATGCTTTTGCCAACTCCGTCGGCGCCAGTTTGGAAGCTCACCCGGCACATTTTACCGTTTCTGTCAACCGCTTCTGCTTCATAAAAATTCCTTATCGATAAAAAATTATCCTCAGGACACAATCTGTGCCTTAATCGCCCTAAAGCCCGTATCAGAAATAAAAGAACAATGGGTTTGACCATAAGGCTTTAGTTGGGCGCATCCAACACGGCCTTTTTTGTCGACCGCGATGTATTTTACATTAAAATCAACGTTTCCCTTATTAATGTCAATAATGCGCTTCAGAGCCTCTTCACAAGCCTTTTGCGGATGCATTCCCTGACGCATCAACTCAACCGTCAAAAAAGAACCACAGGTGCGAATAACCTCTTCGCCGCGTCCGGTTGCGCCGGCTGCTCCGACCCGGTTATCGAGATACAAGCCCGCACCAATGATGGGCGAATCACCCACACGCCCAGGTATTTTAAACGCCAGGCCGGAAGTGGTGGTAATGCCGAACACATCACCGCCGGCATCTATGCCCAGTACATTAATAGTACCGGTGGGGCGCTGATACGCGTCATGACTATAGTCATCATCCTTTGGCGGCAGCCAATCGTCTTTTTCACTCAGGTTTTCTTTCCACTTTAACCAACTCAGCCTGGCTTTATCCGTTAAAAGATTTTCTTCAATAAATCCATGAGCCAGGGCAAAGCGCCGGGCACCATCCCCCACCAATAACATATGATCCGTGCGTTCCATGACCAGGCGTGCCACCGAACAGGCTCGTTTGATCTTTTCCAGAGCCGCAACAGCGCCGCAATTATGAGTAGGGCCATGCATGACACAGCTGTCCAAAGAAACCTTTCCCTCTTCATTTGGAAGACCACCGTATCCAACAGACCTGTCCTTAGGATCGAGTTCTACAATATTGGCACCCCGCTCTACCGCATCCATCATCGAACCGGTTTTTTCCCAGGTTTTCCACGCCGGCGGCAGAACCTTTTCACCCCATTCCGTACCCCGACTGCAGATGATCAGCGGAGGTGCAACAGCAACAGAATCCGCGGAGAGCGCTTTTTTACCATTTAAGAGTAAAACAGCCCCTGCCGCACCCTTGAAAAAATCCCTTCTTGAAGTCATCATATCAACATTCCCTCATATACAACTTTTACTTTGTTTTACGTCTCAAAAGAGAGGATAAATCACGCCTTAAAAATATAGACAGCTTGAATATTGCATAGATGGCAGTCCGTAACAGTTGGCGACTCAATTGAGGAATAATTCAAACCCTGAAACCGACCTGCAACGTTGCCGGCATGGTCGAAGCTAAACCATTCCGGTTGAAAAATATAGAAAAATTACTCTTTAAAGACAACAAACATTTCATTCCTTTTGCAACCTTTTTATCTTTTAACAGTCTTAAAAGTAGATCGATCTCAGTCGTAACAAGGATAATGCCTGATTGCAACTGCTAAAAAATGAAGAAAATATTGTCAGGGAAACGATTGATGGAGATGAACGTGCTTTCCGCCAATTGTTTCAGACTTGTCAGGATTTAATTTAACGTTTTATCTATCATTTACCGGGAGACAAAGAGGAAACAAAAGAGGATCATCCGGTTAATGCGTACCCAAAACCGGTAGAGTAGGAAAGGGGATGCACTATTTGCATCCGCCTTTCCCCTCATCGAAC
>CAZSOP010000233.1:0-6993 GCA_964608385.1 uncultured Cytophagia bacterium | reverse complement strand
TAAAAAAAATAATCCCCATCATCTACAAGATGCCCTGAATAACGGTTTACTATAAATCCGATAAAACAGAGGGGAACCGCCAATACACCCAACAGGCAATATGGAAATTTTTTGTTTTGTCTCAATACCGTCTCCTGTTAAATCCAGCGGCTGGTTCTATTGCCGTCCGGCATTGTTTTTTTTTACCTTTTTATACAAATTATACTCGATATCATACTTTGTAGCTACATCGATATAACGGGTGTTAACGCTAAAAGTGGTCAATTTGTGAGCTGCAGGAATCTTGATCGATTCCGTATGCCAAAGTCTCCAGCGGTCATTATCCAGATTTAAATTCTGATTAACCAGATAGTCTATACCGTTTTTATCGATATAGGCATCCATATTCTTGTTTCGCAGGTAGGGAACAATCTCATAATTATTCACCAAACCATCGAGATTGATCAGAGTTCTTTGGCAGTAATAGCCCAGGTAACCGGCGTCCCAGGAACCCAGAATAGCATGTTCCGGTAAGTTGTGATTGATATACGCTACCATTTCGTGCCGGGGATGTTCGGAATGAGAAATTTTAAACAGAATTGTTCGTTTCATGTCCTTGAAATAAATCCAGGAAAACACAAGAGTTAACCCAATCAAACAGAGCATCAGCACACGACGAAGACTTGACGAGAGGAGAGTCAATGAGCATGAAAATAGAAATATATTTAAATAGAGAACGGGCAACCAGTAATATTTCCAGGTTTCAAGAACATTCCCGTAGAGAGCGGAATAGGAGAGTACCATTGCCGTTGTTGTCCCCAGAATAGTCAGGATAAACAGTCGCAGCCGGGTTTCAGCATGGACATAAATCCAGATATAATATATCAAAAAAAAGAACAATAGAAACAAGCCAATCTTAATATCGAATTTATTCAACGTCAACAGAGCGGTTAAATTATCGGAGAGATGGTCCCAAAACCGTGTGGATTCACCCGTTAAAAACTCTAAAAGTCTTTCTCTGCCCCGGTACGTTTTGATGGTACCGGAAATGGGAAAAGGGTGGTCACAAAAAATTTTGTTTATAACAAAGTAAGCACTCAAATATAGAGCTGCAAAAAGCCCGATATAGACTGTTTTTTGTTTCAGATAGACAGGCATAAGCAATGAAATCGCAATAACGAATACAACCATCTCCAGACGAGCGGCAACCAGCAGCATGAGAATTATACCGAAGCGTAAAACCTCGTTTTGAGGGTCATTGAGTTTAATCAGAGCCGTTCCGAGCAACAGCAAAACAATAGCCGTTTCCATACCGGTCATGGCGCCCTTGAAAAAAAACCAGACATTCAATAGCATCATCGCCATAGCAAACAGAGCTACTGATTCTTTATATGTCTGGCGATAAACCGCCCGATATATCAACCAACCGCTCAGGGCATAAAGCAAGAGTTGCAAAACACTGACGAGATAAGGGACAAGGGATTTTTCTTCAAAGAACCAGAAAAAGGGAACCAGAACGAGCTGCCATAATGGATGAAAACCATTGGTATGATGTATACCGTCAAACGTAAATCCATGGCCATGAGCAATATGCCACGCAATTTGAAGATAATAGTATCCATCGTCCACCAATTGGGTGCCATATGTGAGTAAAAAAAACAGTCCGATCGCGACCGGAAAAGCAAAAAGAATCCATTGGACATTAATTTTTGCAAACATCAGAGTTTGAAACAATCTGGTTTTAATTATGGACAATGTCAAGGGGTCTTACCGATTCAAGTTGTTGACTTTTTTTTGCAGTTAAGACGATTTTAGCTTTTACAGAACCGTTTGGCCGGTTAATTTTTCTTTTATGCGATTGATTGAATATTTGTTTATATGCCGAAAGTAAATGATGTGTACTGTGGCGCCAGGCTAAAAATGAAAGCACCCGCCTTTGTCCTGATGCTCCCATTTGACGCCGCAGTTGAGGATAATCCAGTAAAAGATATAAATAATGCGCAAATTCCACAACATCATTCGGTTTGGCATAAAATGCAGCTGTGCGGCAGGTATTTTTGGTCTCCATAAGATCAAAGGCAACGATGGGTTTGCTAAAGACCATATACTCCATAACCTTGTTCATGGTTGAATGATTTGACCATAACGTCAATGGATCGGGATCCACACAGACATCTGCGGTACTAAGGTAGAGATTAAGTTCATCATCGGGAATTCGTCCTGTAAACCTGACATGTTCCTGAAGATCGAGGGCTTTACTCATTTTTATGAGTTGGGGAACGGCGGGGCCTCCCCCGATTAGCGTAAAAGAGACATCTTTTCGCTCCAGCCGGTTGATCAAAATATCAGCAGCTTTAAGTAAATAGTCCACGCCGTCTTGCGGGCACATCTCTCCAAGATAGCAAATCAGATATTTCTTGTTGCGCTTGAGCGCCGGTTGCGGTTTGACCACTTTTAGACGCGACAAATCCGGCCCGGTGCGGACAACATGGACATGCCGCTCTTGCATTCTTCCCCTTTCGACGGCGTATTTCTTGTAGGATTGATTGGTGGTAATGACAACATCCGCCGCACGCATGGTTAACTTTTCCAGGGTAATTAATAAATGATATAACATCCTGCTCGGATTCTGAAACTTGGCAAGATACATTTCCGGGGATAAATCGTGATGATCAAAAATGAATTTTTTGCCGAATAGTTTGTAAACAAGAGCAAGAAGAAAATAGGTGTCCGGAGGATTACAAGCATGGATAACATTAAATCCCTCTTTAAAATGTACCTTTATCGATAACATAGCGGTAGCAAGCCAGGCATAGATAAATTCGAAAACATATCCGATCAGTCCATCAGCGTTTAGCGGCAGGGCATATCGATAGATAGAGATGCCTTCAAGCCTCTCATAATTTGAATTGAATTCGGCACTCTTTGGGCAAATTACGCTCACCTTGTAGCCATGCTTCTGCAATGTCTTGGATTCCAGCCACACTCTTCTGTCAAAAGGTACAGGTAAATTCTGAACAATAATCAAAATCTTACCAGCATATGCCTTCATAATTTCCTTCTCCCGTCAATATTGTCTCCTCCTCATTCACCCCGGCGAGATCGATAATTTTATAAGATTTTCTCAACTTCTTCACCAGGTCTCTATGTTCTTGTGTTGAATGCGCAAAAACGATCAGTTCACTACTGTCAAGCAATTCTTCGAGCGTCGTACAGAGCAACCCCTTCAACTCGGGCAGCTGGAGTTTAATATACTTTCTCGTTGACTCGATGACATGGGGCAGTGCCAGGAAACGGTCATATATCTTTACTTTGTAATCGTTTTGCAAAAGATGATTGACAAAACGAACGATCGGACTTTCTCTTAAATCGTCAGTCCCGGTTTTAAAAGAAAGACCCAGGACGCCGACGCGTTTGACATGATATTTTTCCAGCATTCGCAATGCGTAATCGACATGTTCATCATTGCTGGTCATTACAGATTTTAACAATGGCGTGGTGATATTCAATTTTGAAACCTGATGCACAATCGCTCTCAAATCTTTGGGCAGACAAGAACCACCGAAAGCAAAACCGGGTTTTAAATAATAGGGTGATAGATTGAGCTTATAGTCTTGCACAAAAACATCCATCACCTTGCGGCTGTCAATCCCCTGAGCTTTACAAAAGCGACCGATTTCATTCGCAAAAGCGACCTTGACAGCATGAAACGCATTATCCGCATATTTGATCATTGCTGCTTCCGCAATGGTCATTTTAAACAGGGGAGCATCGATCACGGAATAAATATCTTCCATAATCCTTTCAGATGTGGGATCGGATGCAGCGATAATGGTACGCGGTGGATGGAAAAAATCATCGATTGCAGTACCTTCACGCAAAAATTCAGGATTATACACAAATCCGAAATCGCGCCCACAAATTTTATTTGAATTTTTTTCCAGTATGGAAACAGCAACAGATTTGATCAATTCAGGCATGATAGTACTTCTCAAGGTAATGACAACAAAACGGTCACTTTTTTTCAATTCTTTACCGATATCACGACAGACTATTTTAACCGCCTGCAGGTTAATGCTACCGCTTCCATTGCTCGGCGTATCGACGCAAATGATAATAACCTCTGAATGATCCATAATATTCTGAATTTGATCAGTGGCTTTAAGATTTCCGTTTTGTACCTGTTCGTTGATAAAGAGGTCAATATCTTTTTCAAGTACAGGGGATAACCCCTGGTTGAGCTGGGCAACTTTTTCCCTGTTTATATCATATCCCATCACAGGATGCCCCGTTTGTGCAAAACAGACCGCCGAAACACAGCCAATGTGTCCGAGGCCAAATATTCCTATTCGCATATTCACTCTCCTTTATTCGGATCGCAATTTCTCATTAGTGATAAAACTCAATAGATCTGCAAGACCCGATCAAATTTTTTCAGAGTTTTGTTAAATTCCTTTCTAATATAGTAACGATAAACACAGATAAAGAAACGCCGGGTTAATTTTCTCCACATATAGCGCATTGCCATTGCGATACGGAGGATGATCGGGATGGTATAACGATTCACCACGATATTCCGAATCGAATATTTTATTCTCTTATAGCGAGATATAACCGGAGCTTTAACGCCGTAACGACGGGCCAACTCATAACGCAACTCCGGTGTTTGGATATACCAGGTGGCGATACTGGCACCGTATTTTCTTCCTTTTTCCAGATATTCCTGTAAGGAAACAATGTGATCATCAACGACCCTAACCGAGGCTTTGTGATAAAATTGAACACCTTTTTGGGACAAACGATAAGCGAGTTCTGAATCCTCAAGAGCGGATAAGGAGGTTTTGAATCCTCCAAGCTGGTCGAAAAGTGCTTTCTTGAGTGAAGTATTTGCTGTACGGTAATACCACCAATTCACCGGATGATTGCCCGTATGATCACCGTTAAGATTATAGACGTAATATCTGGCCTGTTCCGGTTTGTCCAGATCAGGAGAAATTTGTATGGCACCCATTAAAACGCTATTGTCAAAATCACGCTTTAAATGAAAATCAAGATGACCGGAAACCAAATTGTTCTGCGGAATCGTATCGGCATCCAGAAAAATGAGCAAATCACCTTTTGCCGACAATACACCGCGATTGCGGGCCAGCCCGGCATTGTGGGCATTCAGCCGCAGCCAGTGGAAATCCATTTTGGTTTTCTGAGAAAATTCATCCACAAAAGAAACACTGCCGTCCGTCGATCCATCATCGATCACGATAACCTGATAAAAGGTAAAGCCGATATCCTGGTTTTCCAGGGCAGTTAATACTTTGGATAAAAGGTTAAGCTGATTTCGATTGGGTATAATCACAGAAACAAAATGTGTTGGTCTTTTCGTCATATAGTCAAGTCCTTTATTCCAGAAGACGAATTTCTTTGCAGAGGTAATTAATTTCATCGAGTGTGTGCGTTATCCAGATAAAAAATGAATAAAATGCTATAGAAAGAATAGTTCCAATATAGACATTCATATTTCTGAACAAAAAAATGATACAAAACATCATCACCGCCGCGGTGACGACTTTGAAAATATCCCGAAAGATATAAAGTGGAAAAACATATCGATAGAGTGTAATAAAATCGATCATAAAGGCGATTACGGAACTCGATAAAAAGGCGATCGCTGCACCTATCGTACCCCATATTTTGATAAAGATAAAGGAGGAAATCAGCAGAAAAAGAGTCGAGACCGCGTTGGCGAGGAGATCGTATTTTTCATAATGTCTGGCAACCAAAATATACACCAACACCGGTCGAAGGGATAAAAACAGCAATGAAAAGATGAGGATATTAAAGACGGTACTGATGTTCATCAATTCCGATCCATATAATAATCCCAGTATTTCTTCGGATAGGGCAAAAAATATGGCTGTTATTCCCATAAAGAGCACAAAGATATAGACAACCGATCTCGAGACCAATTTTTTAACCAGCTCGATACCCTCCTGAAAATGTCTGGAAACAATCGGGAATAGCGCCTGGCCATAGGCATGGGCAAACGACAAAAAAAGATCAACGATTTTATATGCAGCTGAAAAAATTCCTGCCTGAGCTTCTCCTTTGAGGCTGGTGAGTATGAGCACCGTGGCAGACTGAAAAATATTATACAATATATTAGAAGCTGAAAAAACCGGTATGTGTTTTAAAAAGTAACCGATGGTTGCAAAATGAATGGTAAACCTGGGTTTACAAATTCGCAGCACAAAATAATAGTTTAACAAAAAGGCAATAATTTTGCTGAATAGAATGACCAGGGCAATCTGCACGAGACCATAGCCCAGTATCAGCAAGATGCTTCCTGCCGCTACCTTAAAAACACTCTCAATAACATTTACAAGAGCAACACGCGATAATTTCTCGGTGGCCCAAAGCAATGATTTACACCAATAAAATCCGGAAACAAACGGTAACGCCAACGCAAATATCAGCGTCAACGAACGCGTTTCACTTTCGATGCTCATAAAAGCCGATGAAATATACATCAACACCCCCAAGATGCCGGCAAACATTGTCCCCAATAGAAGAGAATGTCCCAGGTATTCCGGAGCACGCCTGAAATCTTTAGAAACATCCCTGATAATCAAAGCGCCCAATCCCATTGTTGAAAATGTTGTAAACACATTCAACAGTGCAAGATTGAAGACCAAAGCCCCCAATCCTTCTGCACCCAGGTAACGAACGATTAAAATCCAATAAAAAGCTGAAATCAAACGCGTACTGAGGTCCGCGACAGACCTTGATGCGGTATTGGTGATGAGTGAATTTTTTATCGATACGTTCATCTTAAAACCCGGTGGTATTCGGTTTATGAGCAACAATTACTAGTCCGTTACCCGTTTTAACCTGCTGCCGGTAATCCGCCCACATCAGAAGCATTATGTAGGGATGCAAAAAAAGCAGATAAAACGGAAAAATAAGCTTGAAAAATGGGCTATATTGCACGGTTGTAACAATATCATACGATAGTTTTCC
>CAZSOP010000232.1:0-6999 GCA_964608385.1 uncultured Cytophagia bacterium | reverse complement strand
ATAATAAATTATCATTAATAAAATAAAGTAATAAAAAACTATACCAATTTTTTTCCGGTCATTTATTTTCTTTTAAAAAAAAAGTGTGTACTTTCGATAATTTTTTTTAACTTTTAGAGATTGATCGCGTCAAGCGGATGTGTTGGAGAGGATATCATCCTTTTATCCAGGTCTATGGAGCAGGCACATCGGCATGAAAACGTTTAATATTTCGAGGAGTTAAAAATGAAGAAGCTGTCATGGATTTTTTTAACAACAGTGTTTTGCCTGGGATTCTGCGTTTGTGGTGAACAAAAGCAGGAAGAGGAGCTGGAGAATGTTGCGCAAGAGATGCAAAAAGCTGGAGAAAAATTATCAGACCGCATGAAGGAAGGGGTGGATGATTTTTCAAAATCTCTGGAGGAAATGGGTGAAAGGGTTGTGGATAAAGACATTGAGATAGTGGATTATCAAAAGTTGAAATCCTTTTTACCCGGAAATTTTGCCGGTATGGAGCGGACCAAGGCGACCGGGGAAAAAACAAAAGCTTTCGGTATCACCATCACAAGGGCAGAGGCAAGATATGAATCTGAGGATCGCAGCAGTTTAAAGATTGAAATTACGGATATGGGGAGCTTGAAGGGGATAGCTGCAATGGCCAGTTTGCCCTGGTTGCTGAGCGACTTTGAGCGCGAAAGCGACAGCGGCTATGAGCGCACGATGACCTATAAAGGGCAAAAAGGATTTGAAAAATATAATTATGAACAGCGGCAGGGAGAAAAACAACTGGTCATTCAGAGGCGGCTGGTGATCTCGATATCCGGTTACCAGGTTTCTGAAGATATATTGCAAAAAGCGCTGGGAAAAATCGCTGTTAAAAAACTCGCCAGGCTTGTTGATTAGAAAACAGCTGTGTTTTTTATCAGTCGATTCTGGGTGTGCGAATATCAATCGCTTGTCCGCCGGCTTGTTTGCTTTCGTCTGCGGCGATCATAAATTTGAACATGGCCAGTGTTTCTTCAGGCTGGACCGGGGGTACACCGGTTTTGAAAAAGGCGATAATTTCTTTCATGAGATTAACATAGAGGGGGCCGCTTTTATATTGAACCATGCGGATTTCTTGTTCGCCATAGAGAACCGCACCATAACCGCCTTTGCCTTTCCGGATACCTCTAAAATTGCCGATGCGTCCATCTTTCCAGATTCCGGTAACAATATCGGTCTCTTCTTTATGGGTTCGGCGAACGCTGATACAATCGGAACCCAGAACGGTAAAAAGCAATTCAACGCCGTGTATTCCATACCAAAAGAGATCGGGGTGATGGGGTTCAATGGGACAGGGAGAAAAGACGTCACAACCGGTTATTTCTCCAAGAGTGGTATCTGCAAGGGCTTCTTTTAGTTCCTGGAGAAAACGCAAACTGGAACTGCTAAAGCAGGGTGCGTTGTGCTTTTGGGCAAGCTCAAAAATAGCTTTTGCATCCCCATAGCTTGCCGCCAGGGGTTTATCGATAAAAATCGGTTTTTGTGATTGAATGACCGGTCTGGCCTGTTCCAGGTGAACACGACCGTCAACGCTGGTAAGGATAACCGTATCCACCTCTTTTAATAGCGCCTGAATAGAGTCGACGATTTTAACCCCATATTGCTGTTCGACGACGGCGGTAAACTGATCGACTCGGGTATAGCTGGCTTTTACATTCGGGCTTCCCCCGGGATATGCACACACAACGAAAGCATCGCTAAAGTAGTGGGGATCGTTTTTGTCATTCAGCAAACGGGTAAAAGCCGGCGCGTGTGATGTATCCAAGCCGATCAGTCCTACCTTTATCGGAACTTCAGAACGAACGGTGGAAGAAATGGCGGCAGACATAAAAATCAAACCTCCCAGGATCAAAGATCTCATTTTATCCTCTTTTGGCTGTTCATAATACTGTTGCAATTTAAGAAAAAAAACTGTTTAATTAAAGATAAAACACTGAAATTCACGGCAAAGGGAGGACCTGATGAAAAAATTTTGGAGGATATTTATAAAATTCTGGTGCTCAATCTGGGCGAACCTCCCGAGATTTTTAAATGGCGCTATGAAAACGGCAAAGGTGAGGTGAGCGAGTATAAAACGTGGACGCCTCGTATGGCACTTATGGGGGTTGATACGACCGCTCTGGGTGTGACCACCAAATGGTTGTTGGAGAACAGCTGGGGAGAAAAGAGCGGGCACAAGGGGTTTCTCATCATGACTGATGATTGGTTCAGCGAATATATGTTTCGAATGGTGGTTCCTACACAATTTGTTTCGCAGCAAGTTATCGATATTTCCAGGCAGAAAGCGACTATGTTACCGCCCTGGGATCCGATGTATGCCCCTTTGTATCAATAATGGTGTTCTCTTGCATCAACATCTGATCTCACCCAAGCCGGATGTCGAAAATCAGAATTGCATAAAAAAAGCCTGCCCAAAAAGGGCAGGCTTTTGGTGGAGACGGTGGGAGTCGAACCCACGTCCGAGAGACCAGCTGTAGCCGTCTCTACATGCATAGTTCTTTGTTTAAGTCTCGATTGCTCCTTTGCGCAAAGAACGACGCGGAAGCAATCCAGCTCAGTAAAATTTCATTGTTTATACCTGAGCGATACAAACAACCAGTCCGCTGTGATCGACGTTCATCTTTGTGTCCAGCGAACACAGCACAAAGTGAACGTAGCTGCGATTATTACGCAGCTAGGGCGTAATCGTAATTATCTGCGTTTAGTTTACGCGTTCCAGTTTTTTTACGAGGTGACTGGGACCTCGGCATGCAACCGCTACCACCATGACTCCCGTCGAAACCAGATTCGTCCCCATAAAAAGAAACGTATGGTATTGGTTCTATAGTATATATGCGATTGTTGTAAAAAAGTTCCAAAATATTTAACAGGTCGTGTTGTTATTTTTGCATTGTTTTCAACAAGTCCTGGATATGTTTTTCATCAAGATTTTCCCGGGTGACGATCGAGACACCGGTATCTATTCTTTCCTCGACCGGTTTGGCATTTAAAACGTCCACAGCCGCTTTTACACCAAGGTATCCCATTCGAAAAGGATTTTGAACAACCAGAGCCTGAATGGTACCTTCTTTGAGCGCCTGGATTTCATTTGGCGATGCGTCGAATCCGACCAGTTTAATTTTTCCTGCGACGCCTCTGCTCTTGAGGGCACTGGCACAACCGATGGCACCGGCTTCATTGGCGGCAAAAATTCCATCCAGTTCAGGGTGTCCGGTCAATATATCTTCCGTTACAGCCATGGCCCGTTCGGCATCGCTCTGGGAATACTGTATTGCCACCAGTTCCATATCAGGATATTTTTGCAGGCCTAGTTTAAATCCCTGTTCCCGCATTATGGAGGTCGCCGCACCGGGCACAAAGGGAATAAGAGCCACCTCGCCTTGATTTTTCAGGAGTTCCGCCAGAGTATCGGCCGCTTTTTTGGCTGCTAAAACGTTGTCTGTGGCGACAAAGGATTTTGGGATGTCGGAATTGACGCCTGAGTCTATCGTGATGACCGGGATGCCGGCTGCATTCGCTCGTTTGATGACGGAGACTAGAGCATTGGCATCGCATGCGGCCAATACAATGGCATCTACTTTTTTATTGATATAATCTTCTACAATGGAAATCTGGGTGGCGATATCGGTTTCTGTAGAGGGCCCTTTCCAGATGATTTCAACATCGAGTTCTTCACCTGCAGCTTCGGCGCCGTCTCTTACGCTCAACCAGAAAGAATGCACCAATCCTTTAGGAGAGACCAGTATTTGGGTTTTGTTGTTTTCCGGGTTCGAACAAAAGCTGCCAAGGATAAGAAATAATATCATGGACAGACCGAGAACTTTTTTCATTTCAACCTCCTGAAGAAATTGGCTCTAATCGGATAAATGAATTAAAGCGGGTGACATGGATTTCAGACTTTATGTTTACGATATTGATCTGAAAAAACGGCAATAATAATAATAGCGCCTATGGCGATTTGTTGCCAAAAGGCGGATATGTCGAGCAGGTTACATCCATTTCTCAACATACCCATAATAAGCGCACCGATCATCGCGCCAAGGATTGTGCCCTCACCACCGCTAAGGCTGGCTCCGCCGATTACACAGGCAGCAATGACATCGAGTTCATAGCCGGTTCCCGCTGTGGGTTGTCCGGTGGTCAGACGTGAAGCCAGAATAATTCCTGCGAATCCGCATAACAATCCATTTAGCGCATATATTTTAATCAAATTGACAGGCACCGAGACACCGGAGAGTCGCGCAGCGGTTTCATTACTGCCGATGGCATAGATATAGCGTCCAAAACGGAAACGCGTTAAAATAAAATGACCGATTACAGCCAGAATCAGAGTAAATATAACCGGCAGCGGTATAAATTCCATTATTCTGCCGCCGCCGAGGACAGAAAAATGTTCCGGAAGTTTGAAAATCGGTTTACCGCCTGTGATCAACAGCGCTGCTCCTCTTGCAATTCCCATCATACCCAGTGTGGCGATAAAGGGGGGGATATGGCCATACGCAATCAGTGAGCCCGAAAAGGCACCGCAAACGAGGCCGATAAACAGGCCGACGAGGATTGCCGGAAAAAGTCCGACCCCCATTGACAGGACAAGGGTGGTTCCGATTCCCGCGAGTGCCATTACAGATCCAACGGAAAGATCGATGCCGGCAGAAATAATTACCATCATCTGACCGATTGCCATAATGGCGACCACAGCCATTTGCAGGCCGATTGCAAATAAATTGTCCATAGAAAGGAAATAGGGGGACAACAGACTTAGAAGGCCCCCCAGCAATAAAAGGCTCATGAAGGGAGCCGCTTTTTTTAGATATTTTGACAGCTTTGTCCACTGCATAGAGGGTCCGGCTCTGTCATGCTCAAGCAATTTACAGGTAAATTCAAGAGAGAATATACATAATAATAATGACTTGATGCAATCTAAAAATTTATCGATTTAGAGAAAGTGTATTACCTATTTTTCGAGTTGTTCCAGCCTTTTAATGGTTTCAATAACCGATCGTACGGTATGATAATTTATTTTCCATTCATGCCCGAGGTAATCCCATTTAACCGTACCATCGCGATTCAGCAGGGCATACCATTCACCGACATTGTGATTGATGTTTTTCGTCCAGATAAAGGTGTAAATATTTTCAAAGGCCGTCCAGTATTTGCTCTTTTTAAACAACAGCACGGCATCGATAAAACCAATCATGGCTTCGGCTTGTTGCCAAAATTCTTTCAGAGTTTGTGTTGCAGCGCCGTTTGAGGGGCCTTCTACATAAATACCGCCATATTGCCGGTCTACGCCGAATTCGCAGGCATGATCAACCAGTTTCCGGATAACGGGTTCGAAAGGGGTAATATCGGTTTGTAAAATATCTATGGCGCGCTTTAGCAGCCAGGCAAATTCTACGTTGTGACCGTAGTTGGTGTTATCGACAGGTCTTTTCCCACTTTGGACGTCCCGGTCCGATCCCCATACGTTTTTAAACAGTCTAGCCGGCAGAGGCGTAATATCTGTATCGAATTGTGCCAGTCCGGTACCATATTGCGGATGCAGCATTTTTTGAGTGATTAATCTGATGATTTCTTCTAATTTACGCTTGTGTACCGCTGACCGGGACGCTTCGTAGAGCGTGGTAAAGGCTTCCATAAGATGCATATGGACATCGAATGTTTTTCGATCTCCTCCCATCGCCCCCGGGGGCTTGAGTGACCAGTTTTCATGGAACATCTCCCAATACCCTCCGGAGCTCGTTTCAGAGGCGTTTCTTTGTATAACATCAAAGGATCGTCTGGCAAACTCTAATCCTCGCGGATCGCCGCTGGCCAGATAATATTCCGCCATAGAATAAACGCCAAAGCTCTGACCATACATGATTTTGCTTTTATCTAAAATTTTTCCGTTGCGATCAGCAATCCAGTACCATCCGTCATACTGTTGATCCCAAAAGTGTTTTATCACAAACTCAACGCCTTGTTCGGCGGCCAGCAAACATCGTTCTTTATGATATCCTGTCCGTGCTGCACCCGAATAGGTGAAGATCATACGCAGCTGGCAAATTAACGTTTTGTCTGTTTTCCCGGTCGGTTTGCCTTTGCTATCAAAATAGCTCAAAAAACCACCGCTTGACTTGTCAATACTGTGGTCAAGCCAAAATGGCAAGAGTTTTTCATTTAGATAGCGATGCAGTTGTTGTCTGTATGTTATAATTTTTTCTGCCTTAACCAATTTTTTTCCTTTCTCCTCATAGAGGATGATTGGATTCGTAATGTTTGACATTTTTGCAAATTTCGTTTCTATATCAGGATAAGGTCATTCAAAAAACAGAGTTAAAAATCGGGGAGGCCAATCTTCCCTTTTGACCTTGCGATAACGATAAGCGAAAATAAAGATTATTGAGCTTATTTACCAGAATTTTTCTTGCATTTAGGGAGAATATATTTAATATTCTCTAGACTGATTAATTCTCCGGAGTGACATGTGAAACGGCTTTGTTTTCTGTTTTTTATTGTAATCATTATGAATTGTTCCCATCCCCGAATATATGCTCCTTTTCCTTTATTTATCTGGCCTGGAGCAAAAAGTCCGGCACTCGATTATTCATTGATGCTTGAATTCAGACATTCCGGATTTTCCATCGCGCGCTCGGCTGCCGCGAACAGAGAGGTAAATTTAGAACAATTGAGCCTTGCCGATTCTGCCGGTATTCGACTTTTATTGTCCGACAGTCGTATCAACCGGGTCGTTGAAAATCAGAATGATACAACATTAGCGCTTTTAGACAGCGTTATTCAGGACTATGGTTCTCGTCCCGGTTTATGGGGTTATTTTATCAGCTCAAATCCCGGATATGACCAATTTACTCACTTGGCAAAAATTGTAAATCATTTTGAGAAAAAAGACCCTGCCCATCATGCTTTTATTTCAATCCATCCGCTCTATAAAAATCTGGAGAGCTGGGGCGTTGCCGGCGCTGGTCAAATCGC
>CAZSOP010000231.1:0-7001 GCA_964608385.1 uncultured Cytophagia bacterium | reverse complement strand
ATTTACCGCAAACCTCAAAAGTCGTTTTAAAAATAGTTGACATCCTTGGACGCGAGCGGATGACGGTTGTCGATAGGATACAAGCTGCCGGGCACTAAAAAATTCACATTACTGCCCGCGATTGGCCGGCGGGAGTTTATATATATCATCTGCAGACAACATTTTCAAATGCATTTGGAAAAATGATACTGCTGAACCGAGTCCACAATTCTTTGTGAACTAACCCGAAACCAGAGGATAGACTATGAATTCGGAATTCTCTAGCCGTGCTTTACCTTCTCCGGCTCCCAATAGCGGATTTCTCATTCTTGTTTGTTTTGTTCCTTCACTCGGCGGATTTTTGTTTGGATTTGATACCGCTGTCATCTCGGGAACGGTGGATATGGTCGAACGGTTGTTCCACCTGTCCAAGCTGCAGGTGGGATGGTTTACCAGCTCCGCGCTTGTTGGTTGTATTTTGGGCGCTTTGATGGCTGGAGCGCTCGGCGACAAGTATGGCCGCAAACCGATTATGCTCATATCTGCAGCTCTTTTCTTTCTTTCTGCATTCGGATCAATGCTACCTCCATCTTTTGCCCTGCTGATACCTGCGCGCATGATCGGTGGCATCGGCGTGGGTATGGCCTCGGTGCTGGCGCCTATGTATATTTCAGAGCTGGCACCCCCGCGTATACGGGGACGCCTGGTTGCCCTCTACCAGCTTTCCATCGTTTTGGGAATTTTGCTGGCATATTTTTCGAACTGGATTTTGCAGAACCATGCCGCTGATGGTTTGACGGCTCAGCAGCCCTCCACTCTTTATAACTGGATTTTTAAAGAACAGGTATGGCGCGCCATGTTTGGAATGGAAATGATTCCGGCAGCTCTTTTCTTTATTTTACTGTTGCTGGTGCCGGAGAGCCCGAGATGGCTGCTAAAAGCAAATGAGGAGAAGAGAGCCTTTTCAATACTCTGTCGCATAAACGGAAAACAGGAAGCGCAAAAAGAGACTGAGGAGATCAACCGAGCATTGGATAGGGAAGAAGACTCGTTTAGAGAATTGTTCAAGCCCGGCCTGCGTACGGCTCTGATGGTGGGAATCGGTCTTTCGGTTTTCGGGCAATTAACCGGAATCAATGTCATTATCTACTATGGCCCGACAATTTTAAAAGATGCCGGTATAGCGTTTGATAGCGCCCTGCAATACCAGGTATCGATCGGATTGATCAATTTGATTTTTACCATTATTGCTTTGTCGGTTATCGACCGGCTCGGGCGTCGGCCTCTGTTGATCGGTGGTATGTCCGCTGTGGTTGTAATGTTAACCATAGCCGGTATTCTGTTTTCATTGGAAAATCCGCCCGGCATGCTTATTGTGATCGTTCTGGCTGCGGATGTAGCCTGTCTGGCCCTCTCTATTTGCGCCGTGATCTGGGTACTCACTCCCGAAATCTATCCAAATCGGGTCCGGGGCAGGGCGATGAGCATTGCCACATTGAGCAATTGGGGGACCAATACGCTGAGTGCCTATCTGTTTCCCTGGTACGTCAGCACGTTTGGCATGCACAGCGGATTTTTCACTTTTGCTGCCGTCTGTTTTGTTGCCGTGCTTTTTTTCCACCGGTTTGTGCCGGAAACAAAGGGCAAAAGTTTGGAAGAGATTGAGCGTATATGGATAGATGGGTAAATCGTTTATTTAAAATTTAGGAAAATTATGGATATCAGGAATGTATTGATTGTTGGAAGCTGGGCCAAAGAGCAAATAACGGTTGAACACTTGAAAGCGTATAGTTTTGCCAGTGTATATGTTTATATGGATATACACAATCCGGGAATTCTGTCGATGGCAGATGGCTATTTTATCGGTTCTCTGACGGATGTCGACGCTATCGTTCAATATGCCCGCGCCTGCCATGCCGATATTGTGCTGGTAACCACAGCGGCACCTTTGAGCGCCGGTCTTGTCGATGCTCTGGAAAAAAAGAATATCACTGCGTTTGGTCCCAGCCAAAGCGCCGGCAGGCTTGAAACCGACAAGGCGTTTACGCGCGAATTGATGCAAAAGCATCTCGGCGACTATATCCCCGCGTTTCAGGTTTTTACGGAGGCCGGTCCTGCTATTGATTTTGCCAAAGCGCATGATTGGCAGGTAGCCGTAAAACCGGTGGGATTGTCAGAGGGGCTGGGGGTTCGCGTCTTTGGAGATCAATTGCCCGATGAGAACGCTGTTATCGGATATATTGAACATATTTTAAAAGAGAATCTCACCGGTCATCACAAGGTCATTGTGGAAGAAAAACTGACAGGGACCGAGTTTACGCTTCAGTGTTTGGTAAACGGGACCGATCTTATTGCGACGCCGGCGGTACAGGATTTCAAGAAAAAGTTTCCCGGAGAAAAAGGACCGAATACAGCCTCGATGGGGTCTTATTCGGATCGAGTCAAATTTCTGCCGTTTATGCAAGCTGATGATTATGAAAGGGCTCTTGATTGCTGTCAGCGAACTCTGGAAATTTTTCTTCAGGAGACGGGGCAAATTTGCCGCGGCTTTCTCTATGGACAGTTTATGATATCGAATAAAGGGTTAAAGCTGATCGAGTATAATTTTCGACCCGGAGACCCGGAGTGGATGAATACAATCATGGTTCTGGAGAGCAATCTGCTGGAGAGTATTGAAAAATTGCTTCGCGGAGTCAAGCAAAGGATGAACTTTCGCAAGCTGGCCACGGTGTGTAAATATCTTGTTCCACCGCAATATCCTGAAAAATTGAATGAGATCCTTGACATCGATTTTGATCCGCGACGTATCAGTAAAACCACAAATTTTTATTATAGCTGCGACAAAATAAACAATCAGCTTCAGGTTGGACATGAACGAGGCATTGCCTTGATTGCTGCTGCGAAGACGATAGAACAGGCACACCGGACCATTGAAGATGCTCTCTCTTCTGTCCGGGGAACATTTTTTTACCGGCAAGATATCGGCACGCATTCATTATGTGCGGACAAAATCCGATACGTTACTCAATTGGGCAATGCTTTCTCGCTTCGCAATGCAACGGCAGACGCATTTCTTGAAATTCATGACTTCATCGGAGAATGTCCGCCCCTTGAACAATATCCGCCACATGTCTTCAAAATTATATTGCGTTATTCCGGCAAGTGTTGTTTTGTGGCGTATAAAGGGAATAAACTGATCGGCTGGGTCATGGGATTGACCTCAACGGAGGGAGACATCTATTTTCTCTGGCAAATTGGTATTCATCCCTCAGTACAAGGTCAGGGGGTGGGAGCGCTTTTACTTGATTATGTTGAAAAAAATGTTCGATTGCTGGGATGTGACACTCTTCAGCTAACCATCGATCCGCAAAACATACCATCGCGAAAACTGTTTGAAAAAGCAGGTTACCTGAATATCAGTGATCAGGAGAGCGCGGTGGTTACCGTAGATGGGCATGCAGCGGTCAAAGATTTTTACAAACCGGGCCGGCACTTTATGATATATGAAAAAAAGATGGATAACGGGAAGAACGACCCGATCTATGCCCTGTGAGATGGAATAATACTTACCAAGATGCGGGGTTTTTCCGGATGTCGAGATGAATAAGAGATCGAAACACCATGCTTTTTTATCGGATCGGATGAAAAAGATTGAAAAATTAATTATAACAGCATATCTTAAAGTGTCAGCAGCAATAATTGCTATCTTGCTTATGGTGTCGATACGCTGAGCCGGCGCAAGTATATCCTTCATTTTAAGGATTTGACGAGTAATGAACATTTTTCGGAACGAATTTTAAATACAACCGGTCACCCGGTTTGGGCCAATGACAACAAGTCCGTTTTTTATGTGTTAAAAGACAGCACTCTGCGGCCATACAAAGAATACGTTTACGGATTTTATCGCTTGTGCTGAATACCTTATCGATGAAAACTATACGGACAGAGAGCACCTTTTTGCAATGGGGGGCAGTGCCGGAGGCTTGTTGATGGGTGCGGTGGTCAATATGCGTCCCGATCTATTCAAAGGTATCATCGCTGCTGTTCCCTGGGTGGATGTCGTGACCACCATGTTCGATGAAACCATTCCCCTTACCACCAGCGAATTTGACGAATGGGGGAATCCCAAAAATAAGAGCTATTATGATTATATGCTTTCCTATTCGCCTTATGACAATGTAAAAGCCCGGGATTATCCGGCCATGTATGTGACCACGGGGCTATACGATTCCCAGGTACAATATTTTGAACCGGCAAAATGGGTGGCCAAACTGCGTTCCACCAAAACCGACAGCAATTTACTGGTTTTGGAGGTTGATATGTCGTCGGGCCATGGCGGTGCCTCAGGACGCTTTAAGCAATATGAGAGAACCGCCAGGGAATATGCCTTTATGTTCTATCTTTTAAAGGAATAATGACAGGGCTGAAGGTGTTTTCATTTAGGGGCAATTTTTTTTAAGAAGGGAAAAAGATGAAATCTTTTCTGTTTATTTTCATTACTTGTCTGGTCGTTTCAGCCAGTGCGCAGGAGAATCAAAAGGAGGATTCTTTGGGCTGGAACAAAGAAGCGGTCGGAATGTTGAATTTTAGCCAAACCCATTTCGATAACTGGCAGCAGGGCGGCGAAAACGCCTGGTCCTGGATGTTCGATTCCTATGCAAAGTTTGTCAACGAGCAAGCCGGCTATCAGTGGGCCAATGGCATTCAGCTTTCTTATGGTCGAACCCGCATGGAAGGAAGCGATTCGCGCAAGGCTTCTGATGAGATCAGAATGGAGAGCGTTTTAACCTATAAAATTGCACGATATTTAAATCCCTACATCGCTGTGACAGGGCTGACCCAATTCAGTCCGGGCTATAAGTATAGTGAAGAGAGTAAAACAAAAGTATCCAATTTTCTCGATCCCGGTTTTTTCACCCAGAGCGCGGGTATGGGGTATCAGCCCAACAAGTATTTTAAAACGCGGTTAGGCGCTTCACTTAAAGAAACAGTTACGCGAAATCATGGCGCCCTATATACGGACGATAAGGAGAGCGAAACCGTTGAGAAATACCGGATTGAACTGGGAGCTGAATCTGTGACCGATGTAGATATTAAACTGGCCGACAATATTCTTTATACGTCAAAACTGGAGCTCTTTTCAAATTTAAAAGGACTGGATCAGATTGATATCAACTGGCACAACCTGTTCAGCTCGAAAATTTCAGCGCTGCTCAGCGTAAATTTTGATTTCCGTTTATTTTATGACCGCGATATTTCTACAAAAAGACAGCTCAAACAAATTTTGGCTGTTGGTGTTACATATCGTTTTTATTAGATACATCTAACTCTTATTTTTTATGCAAACGCAAATAAACTCGTAAAGATTTTGGTATTTTAAGATGGCAGGATAATATGAAAATAAGGGATGAAAAAAGAATAGGTCTCGCTTTGGGAGGCGGAGCGGTTTTGGGAGCAGCTCATATTGGTGTTTTGCGATCGCTTGAAGAACTCGAAATTCCAATACATGCTATCGCCGGTACAAGCATTGGCGCTTTTGTTGCGGCATTTTATGCTTTTGGCAAGAATTGGAAAGAGATTAAAAAAATTGCCATCGAGTTGGATTGGCTGGATATTTCAAAGATGTCACTGTCAAAATTTGGTCTTTTATCCAATGAAAAAATTTGTGAACGTACCAAAGAAATCCTTGGCGATGTCGATTTTGAAAGCGCCGAAATTCCACTTTCCATGATTTCGTGTGACATCAGCACCGGTGAAAAGGTGATATTAAACAAAGGTGATGTGGCAGATGCCGTGATGGCAAGTACCTGCATTCCGGCTGTATTTGTTCCTGTTGAAACCGATGACAGAATGCTGGTCGACGGGGGGATCATTGAAAACGTGCCTGTTTCCTCTCTCAAGAAGATGAACCTCGATGTAATTATCGGTGTAGATTTGAATGCACAGCATACGTATAAAACGCCGAACAATATTCTCGATGTGGTTTTGAATACCATCGACATTACCTTGATTAATGCAACCAAGCTGCAAACCAAAGAGGCGGATATTTTGGTTACACCGGATCTTTCTGATTTTAATCTGATCGATACCGATCAGGTCGAGGATTTAATCGAAAAAGGGTATAAAGATTCAAAATCAGTGCTTAAGAAGGCGTTTGAATCTTAATTGCTATAATGGGTTGAAGATCAAATTCCTGCCCGGTCATAATCGATTTTCATTGATGGTATCCGGCCAGGTTTAAAAAAGCGGGTGTGGGTTTTTCTCCGGCCCCGGAAGGGATGCCACCAATATGCAATGTTCGAAATAATATCCCGAAAATAAATCGGGTAAAAATAAAATCAAAACCAAAGGAGAAACAGCATGAAAAGGCTAGTTTATGTTGTAGCAGCATTGTTTTTTATCACCACTATTTTTTTAATCGCTTGTGAAACACCGCAGCAGAAAATGGTAGAAACGGAAAAAACCGAACTCAAGACAAAGATCATGGCGACGCAGGATAGTTTGGAACAAAAATCAAGCCAACTGCGGAGCAACGTCGAAGAACTCGATGAAACGCAGCAGCAAGAACTGGAACAATTGCAGCAGTATCAGGAAGAGCTTGATGCAAAACTGCAAAAAATCGAAAATGCGACTGTAAAAGATTGGGAAACGGTTAAAGGGGAGACAGCAAAATTTATCCAATCCGCCAAAGAAGACATCAAGGCTGAAATGGAGGAAATGGCACCGGAAGAAGAAATGCAATAAATTTTCAAATTTCTGCAATCAATCACTTGGACCATACAGGCCTGAATAATCCATTGACAATATGGTCCGGCAGCGCACCGCTGCCGGACCATATTTTTTTAATCTCGTTTTATTGTTCTGAATCGCCATTATCGGGGTTCTGCTGCTCAAGGACTCTTTTTTCGGCCTCTTGCAAAAGCTGTTTGGCTTGTAAAAGATTCGGGTTCAGGCGAAGCGCTTCTTCAAATTCTCCTACCGCTTCTTCGGGTTTATCTACCTTGAGCAGATATTGACCATAA